>JBGSIP010001061.1:0-1926 GCA_041742495.1 Planctomycetaceae bacterium | reverse complement strand
CCGAAACCGGTCTTCGGATCGATGTTGATATAGGATGCCCAACCTGGGGTGACATTCGTGTTTCCCAACGGAGGAGCGGGCGGCCCGCCGTCGGTGGGCGGCGCGGTTGCCCAGCGGAACTCGTACTCCTCCGCCTTGCCTGCGAAATCGCCGCTGTGCCGCAATGTGAGTTTCTCATCGAACGGATTCTCCGAAGCGACCACTTTCAACTCACCCCGGTACGGCTCACAATCGACTCGGATCACCTTCAAGCTGATTGGGTCGGCAGGGTTATTCAGCGCAAGGTTCGTGCTGTTGTCGAAAGCCACGGTGACGTATCCGGGGTTCCGGGCGAGGCCGGCGGTCAGGGCCAGGGGTTTGTCGAAGGTCCTGTTGGGAGGGACCTCGATTACCTGGGACGCCGCGCGCCCCAGGTTGGCGACAGCCGTCCGAAACGCGTTGTTGGCACTGAGATTCGCCAGGGAATTGCTTTCCCTCGCCGAAAGGACGTTCAGCAGGAGGTAATACTCACCGGCGACCGGTTCCACGAATTCCCCACGGAAACGTAGTTTATGGGTCGTGGGATTAAACCAAACCCTCGATCTTAACTGCGGCGGAAGGTCCGCAAAGTACACATTCCCGCCACCACGTGTCAGCACAACGTCATCCGGCGGTTGCGCCAAGTCCACCTCCCGGATCGCCGTCGGATCGATCAGCTTGACGCTCTCGCCGAGGCCCTGGGCGACGGCCTGCTGGTAGACGATCTCGACGCTCTTCTGATAGCCAATATCGGGTAGACCAAACTTAGGTTTGACGAGGGCTTCACCCAGCAGAAGTCTTTTAGTCTCGGGCCAAGCGGTCTTGTAGGTGATATCAACCGGAACCCCACCCTCCGGCTTGCTACGAAACTCCAACCAGCGGACGTGAGGCGCCTGCGTCGGTTGCTTTGACGGAGGAAAATACAAGCCCGCAATCAGATCGATGTTGGTGGAGTAATGATACCGCATCACGATGTCCGCCACGCCCCCATCGTCGCCAGCGGCGCGAGCCCAGTACTGGTCCTTCCGATCACGCCAATGCGGACCGCTGACCCCGTAATTTGAAGGGCAGTATTCTAGAAAATTTAGGTAACCAATCGGGTGGGGAGGCTGGATCCGAACCCCTGCCGTCGCCGCATAGTTGAATGTAAATTCTCCCTCCTCCGCGACCACCCTGAAGACCTGATACCGCCACTGCTTTTTTGCTGGTGGCTCTTGGTACTTCAGAAGGGCAAAGGACTTGGACGTCGAGTCTGTTTTTAGATCGTCGCGGAGCGCAAAAAGGGAGACGCCGTTGGTTCCCTCTAGGGGAAAGGCATGCTCATCATTGGGGTTGAACCCGGGCCGCGCTGGGTCGTTCTGGTAGTAGAGCCGAAAGTTCGGCATGGTGTTTGCGTTCAGGGTTCCAGAGCCCTTTTGGCTGGCGATGATCAGAGGGAACGCATCGGTCGGCCAAGCGGCCGCGTAGCGCTTGACATAGGCCGGCCATTGCACGGCCTGGTTGGTTCGGGACCACCAAACCTCCATCAACCCCTCGTTCACCGCGAAGATCTGGCGGGTGGTCCAGTCCGGCTTCCAATCCCACGCACTCGTCCACCTTCGAACCTCAACGTCCTCGCCCTCCGGACGCTCGCCCTCGTAGGCTTCCCAATCGTACTTGTCGCCTTCCGGGACATGAATGTAGCCGGGGCGTGGTCCTTGATGGTTCAGATCCGTGATCTCGTTGCCGACGATCGCATCAGCCCTCGAGATCAGATCGGGGACGCTCTGGTCGTTGTGGAGAACCGACCGCACCACCTGAAACGCAACGTCGTTCCCGGGCCGATATTGTAGCAGCGACCAACCGGCCGCCTTGGTCGAGAACCGGTTTGCATCCACCGCATTGGCGTGTCCCGCAGGTTCCTGGAAG
>JBGSIP010001060.1:0-1936 GCA_041742495.1 Planctomycetaceae bacterium | reverse complement strand
GGCTATTGTAGCAACAAAGCGCGGCTTTTGCCTCAAGTCCTTAAGCAATAGACATAGCAGGCGTGAACCGCAACAAAAAGGCCCCGTAGGAATACAGGGCTTAAACTTAAATTTAGGCTTGGATTTAGAATTAGCTCAGCGCGGCAGATTTAACAAATTAAGCGATGTGGCCGAAACGCCCTTCTTGATAATCGCGAATCGCCTGCTGAATTTCCGCTTGGGTGTTCATTACAAATGGACCCATCTGGACGATTTTTTCACGGATAGGTTTACCGGCAAACAGTAGCATCCCAGCGCCGCGCTCATCGGCTTTAAGCTTAAGCACACTTTGGCTATCGAGCACTAAAAACTCGCCCTGATGATATGACCACTGTGAATCTTCACCCTTGCTTAAGTCACCTTGGTACAAGTATAAGGCGACAAACTCGTGTTGAGACAAATCAAGTGTGGCCTCAGCGTTTGGCGCTAGGCTCAAATCAGCAATGGCAGCCTCACCCGCTAATCCTTGGATAGCCGCACTAATCAGTGGTTGATCTTTAAAGCCCCAATCACCCGCTAAGGCTTTTAAGCTAGCGCCTGTGTTATTGGTCGCTTCAACGCTCGCGCTACCCGCAGTATCTTGATACTTAGCTGGACGCAGCTTGTCTTTGGCGGGCATGTTGACCCAAATTTGGAATCCATGCAGACCATCAACCGCATCGGCCAGCGGCATTTCAGAGTGTACTACTCCGAACCCGGTGCTCATCCACTGCACATCGCCGGCACGAATCGCCTTCACATTACCCATTTGGTCGCGATGCTCAAAACCGCCCTTACGAATATAAGTGAAGGTCTCCATTCCGCGATGGGGATGTGCGGGGAAACCGCCAATAAAATCTTGCTCATCATCGGATTTTATTTCGTCGATCATCAAGAAAGGATCAAATTTAGTCGTCACAAAATCGGCGACACGGCGAATATTGACCCCATCGCCATCCATCGCGGCTTTGGCGGAAAACTGACTTAATACTTTCATTGCTGCTCTCCTATCGGTTGAGCAAAGCGGTGCATGAAAAGCCAAGATCATACGGCTAAGACAAGACGCAAACGCTTTGCTGATGGAGGCAGAATAACAAGGAAGTTTACAAAAGAATAACGCGAAATCACGGCCTAAACATTCGAAAAAATAGAACGGTAGATTGCTGATATCCACTCACACAGGTTTGCCATGGCATTTACTCGTCGACTCACAGACAGTCCGTCCATGGGGCGGACGGTCGTCTCGCTAATCACCCTAGCTCACCGTTTTGGCTTTAGCGTAACCTGTAGATTTAAAAGCCTTACGCAGCACGCTTTTGGTCATCTCCGAGTTAGATTTTTAGCTCGAGTTAGTGAGTTTCGGATTAAGATTTCTATGGGTAACGCCCGCCATCAGCCGAGCGAGGTTCGAGCGTTAGTTGCATGGCATTGTTATAGCGCAACCGGTTCATCACGCATTTTTTCCCATGTTTGTACCATCAGCTTCTTGGTTGGTCCCCAGCGATACCCCCCCAGCGCGCCACTTTGCTGGATAACCCGGTGACAGGGGATCAGCAAGGCAACTGGATTTGCTCCAATAGCGTTACCAACAGCCCTTGCAGACTTGGGGGCGCCGAGTGATCTGGCCACTTCGGCATAGCTGGCCACAGCGCCCGGTGGTATTTTCAACAAAGCACGCCACACGGCGATCTGGAAATTTGTCCCTGTCACATGGAGCGACAGCGGACCTTGCCCGGAAGCTGTGTCATTGCTAAAAAAGGCATCAATAGCGTGTCGCGTAGATACCAAACTTTCTCTGATCAAACTGAGAGGCCAATCGTTATGCAAGTCATCCAGTAACTCTTCCATGCTATTGAAGTCCATAAACGCTGCCCGGCAAACACCACGCAGGGTTACGGCCACAAACATGGGCCCCAGT
>JBGSIP010001059.1:0-1682 GCA_041742495.1 Planctomycetaceae bacterium | reverse complement strand
CGGACGACGACGACGACAGGAATGAAGATGAAGCCGACGACGACAGGGATGGAGATGAGGCCGACGACGACCTTACCACCGCCTCGAGTGCAGAAATTACAACTGAGGCCAACTCAGAAGAATCGTCGATTACGGAGAATGAAGAGCCTACTGAGGATAACGATGATGAAACGTCGGAAACGATCAGAGAAGAGGGGACGACGAATTCCGGTGAAGTAGTGGAGGAAGTGACAACAGAGCAGGTTCAAAATTCAGCCGAAGTAGTCCCGGAGGACGCCGATGAGGCAATCATAAGGTAAGTAGCATATTCTTCGACCAACTCAGTAAGAAGTTGTTCATTTCTCACATTTAACGCTTTCTGCAGCAGTACAGAAGCTCCTACGCCTGAGAACCAAGTAAATAGCGCCGAACAAACGTCTCAAAATGAATCGTCATCAACTGGAATTGATCTCAGGATCAGTGCAACGGCTTCATTAGGAAACAACCAAGAAGTCTCGAATAAGGACGACCGAGAAGGCAAAGGTTCGTTTCAAAGATGATGTTATACAACGAGTGGTTCTTCTTACTTTATTCCTACGATCAAAAAGGATATCCTTCCAACGGCATTAGAACGTTCGTTCTAGAAGACGTTGCGAATTAACAACTGTATATATTTTCCCCCTTTCTTCAACAACACCCACAATTCCACAGAAGACGGTACAACAAACGAGTGATACATGATCCTTTCCTTCCCACTGCTTCCAATTTCACATGTGCCATAAATCCAACTCTTTCACCACATAACATTTCTAGCCATACGCCCTCGTGGCAAGTCGGGATTCTCAAGGTTTTCCAACGAATTTCGCCTGATTCCGGACGACGACATCGCAGTAGGGGTCGAAGCTGTGTCTCGAACAGGAAGGCAACATTTATCCGACACTCAGGAAACCCCGATCGATGTCACGCCTAAAATCCCGGAACCATTCGAGAACTTTCATCTCGCTCTTCTGAAAGCGTCCGGTGTTGATGTGATTAGAAGCGCGCAATCGCCCGTAAGAAGTTTCATTGTTTTGAAAGAGGCTAACGATTTAGATTCATTCGACGAAAATCTATCAAGTAGTCCACTGAGATTTGTGCGATCAGACGGGAGGGAAGTTGGAAGAAGCCTGTACTTGAAAGTCGATCTAATGGATGTTTTGCTTTCCCTTCTCACTCAGAAGTCCCGAATTAGTCCGGCTTCATGAGATCTTCCGAAGCCATGGTATTTCAGTCCATGTTCATGGCTCATTTCCAAGTATGGCTGTTGTTCGTAATGAACGGTGCGCGAGAGAGTAGATGTTCGAACGCGTCGATGTTTTTCTAATTTAATGCTGCGCGAAATAAAGGCGTTGAGGTGTTTTTTTCCAAGACCTCACAACGTTGTTTACTTTTGGCGACCACGACCAGTCCCATTCTGCCGCAAATCCTAGGCCTCCACGGCCCAACCGGCATGTACGACGAACATGCGCCCCACCAAACAAAACCGAGAGAAAATCCGCTAACAGAAGGGATAGTCAGAGGAGGACAGTCGAAGAAGGAAACCCTATCTGCGCTGGAGAGTGCGGAGTTCAAGCATGAAGCGAATTTTTTCTGGTTGCCACTCAGCTCAGCGCGTACATGCTTGAAATCTCGCCACGGGGGACTTGCTTCTGGGGTGGTGATCC
>JBGSIP010001058.1:0-1950 GCA_041742495.1 Planctomycetaceae bacterium | reverse complement strand
CCCCATGTCGCGCCAGTTAGCGGTGCATTCTTAACAATTCTAATTGAAATTGGAGCAGTAGTTGATAAGAAAATCAAGTCGGAAATATATGATGACTTTCTGTTAGTTAATCCGTTCAATGTTGCTTTAGACCTAAACGATACTAATGGCACTTCTACATCAGTTGAGAGTGTTGTAACTGGAACGTCGTATCCAAAGTCTTTAGATGGGTATCCATCTTCGCCTTCCGTCTTAACAACAGTACACCATACCTTCATTTCTGAACCTGATGCAACAGCGCCTTGGTTCTTCAATTCATAGTAGATTGGAAGAGAAGCACTTCTCATGTAAGGAGCATTAAACATATTTGAGTGATGCCATGAGTGACATGTAATACGAACACCATTGAACACTACACCAAAACGAACAGTTCCTGTACCTAGCCATTGCAAGTCAATCCAGTAAATGTTGTCTTTTGTTAAATCAATGGCGAAACCTGATGGGTTGAACACACCAGCCGAACCATCCAAACGGTCACCATTCCATTCAGATTGAGGAATCATCTCATCAACCGGAACACCAGAACCAACAGATGATTTAATACGAGAATACAAAATGCCGTTGTACTGCATAAAGTAAACGCCATCGTTATCGTCTCCATAACCCCAGATACGCTCCAATCCTACTTTACCGGTATCACCGCATTGCAATGTGAATTCAATCAAACGAGATTGACCAAGACGATATGGATGATATTGATGTGATACCATTTTTGAAATAGCACCTACATCTGTGCCAACTGTCATCAACACCCCACCAGATTCTGGTATGTGTGACATGGCACCAGAACCTACAAAGTTTTGTGATACTTTATCGGCATCAATTTTATATTGATTGTAATATTCAGCAACAATGTGTTGTTGTGAAACTTGCATCTTACCAAATGCGTCAAACTGTGGAGAGCCTTCAGTAAATCGAGTGAGCATCGCACCACGCCCATCAATGCTTATGCCGTTGTGAATATTGTCGTGAGATACTAAAGATGATAGCTGCGAGTAATACGCATAGCTCGTGCCAGATACTGTTGCTCTGGTTACCCCTCCAACTTGGATGTTTTCAAGCAAAATAAATTCTGGATTTGCAGGAATTTTATAACCCCTTATATCCAAGTGAATATGTAAAATACCAGATGATATTGTGCCATCGATTGCAACAACAGTTCCTGTGATACCGGAGACGCTTGCAGTGATAACATCACCAATTTTAAAACCAGCAGTGCCATTGCCGTATGGAACTTCCATACCAACGGTATGCGCCAAACGCTTACCTGTGCTATCTGGTAATATTCTTACGAATCCATGCGTTTCCATAATTCAATCCTTATCTCAAAATACCATCTTCAGTGAATAGAGATGATGTTAGTTCTTGGTGATATTGACGAACGATATGACCTGAAACAATTGCTGTCACATCATCTTTAGAGATGTCCCAACCTTTTGGGTCTGAGAATTCATGCCATTCAAATCCGGTCTTGATTCTTAGTGCATCAAAGAACGCAATAATTTTTTTATTCTTGCCAGTCGTTTCAGCGCCACGTGCAGCAGAGAACAACGCATATCTAATATCAGAGCGTTTCATTGCCTTAATATCTTCTACTGTGTATGCATCACTTTTAACTTTTTTAGCCATTATTTACTTCTCCTTTAGTTCTTTTGTTATCATATTTATATGTAGTAAAAAAAGGGGTCATTCTTGCGAAAGACCCCTCTTAATGCCGTTCACCAAACCAAATTAAATTGGGTTGCTGTAGTTTCTTTCCAACGCAGCAACTAGAGAATATGTATTCGAAGTTGAACGAGCGATTGAACCTTCGGTAACCACGGCTTGAGCGGTAGATTTGCCCAACGCTGTAACAATGATTGTTGGCCCAGAGATTGTTGTAGTGTTGCTTGTATCAGTAGCACCAAACGT
>JBGSIP010001057.1:0-1635 GCA_041742495.1 Planctomycetaceae bacterium | reverse complement strand
CCCGGCTTGATACAAGTTTACCAACAAACACAGTGGCACAACAGGATTCAACTGCGAACAATTGTTTATGCATGAGAAATTCAATGATTAAACTCAACCGACGATTTCGAATTTGATCCTCCTTTTTTGTATGCCAACGGGGGCAATTTAGAATTAGGGCAGCTTTCAAGAAAAGTGATTCCCAGTGTGGTGAACTTCCCAGCGAGCTGCCAGCTTGCTGGCTTTGAATGAAGCTAGTGCTTTGAATAATTGAATCCACGGTAGTCCACAAGCAAAAAATCGAACTTCCACGACTGGACACAAGAATTTTAACAAAATGCCCATATTTGTGCATTTGAAAACTGCCCTCTTAACCTCATTGGCATCAACCGGATCCTCAGAGAACGAGGGCAAAACGCATATCGCGCGAATCTTGACGACAGAAGGGCTGACCCGTATATGCATGTCTCAGAATTGTCGACTTCCATGCGTGTCTGTCGACAATCAATAAATACCACCCGCCAGGAATCCAGGAACGACATTTGCGTGCCAAAACTTCGCAACATCAATTTTAATATCCCATCCACTTTCTAATACAAAACATCGATGTAAAACAAAATTTGTCGGTTTTCGTGTTCGCGAAATGACCATAAATAAAAGCGACTTACGGAGTCACTCTACAATACCAAAGGGTCCACCATAATTGCAATGTTTCAGGTGTTCATGGACAGCAGGGCAGGGAAGACTTGCTGAAAACAACGAAGGGCCCAAATGCCTGGTGGTATTAAAACACAAAAAAAATGAACACAAAATCTCCTCTAAGCTGGCTGAACGAGAAAAAAGGGGGGAAAAAGAAAGCACATCTAACAGCTTTCCAGTGCCGCTCCAGAAACGTGATACTCTCTTTTTGAAACTATAATCACTTCTAAAACCGCACATGGGCGGTGGAAGATGCACGCACAGCAGGTTATGCTCCGTTTCGTGTGCAAGGACGGCAACAATCACGTTGGATATCGGGTGACGAGATAATACTCTTTCGACACCCAGGGAGCACGAGGATTTCGTCAGGGCGACTGAAATATCAGGGAAGACTTCCCTTTTGACTTCATGGTCACCAACTTTCGGAACAGCTTCTCCTTGGTCTTTTTTTTTTCCATAACATCGACACACGGTGCCAAGGAAAATTATGAATCATACAAGACAGCTTTTCCTGGATGAAAGCGAACAAGCTGACAAGTGCCATGGAACACAATGTTTACGCGCAAAGAAAATCCGTTGAGCCGGCGATCGACGGAAAATGCATGATTGATGTGCCCGTCGAGAATGTCAAACTGCGACAGCTGCTGAAATATCTTACCAAGCGTTAACCAAGCGAAAAGTTATCACTCCTTCATGGCTTGAATAATGAAACCCTCATCGCTTTTACTCGTTTGAAAAAATGAATGAAGGCCAAATTTTCATGGCAATTAATCGATTACAATAACAAATCGAGAAACTAATGCTTTGTTTTTACATGAACTGACCCTTTGATTCTTCTATACAGAGATTGTGGTACTTGCTACTTTGGTAGTGAAGTAGTTGAAGGCTTGCATGAAGACGGTCGATATTCTTCAGAAGAGAGAATGCGTGAAACTTGCTGTGATGTTCTTTTTTTTC
>JBGSIP010001056.1:0-1643 GCA_041742495.1 Planctomycetaceae bacterium | reverse complement strand
AGCTTGGCATTGCCTTCGATAACGGTGACTTTATTTTTTTTTAAAAGGTGCTTGATACCACCGGAAAGCTGGGCTGCCACCTTGCGCGAGCGCTCGATGACCTTGGTAAAGTCATAGCTGATTTTTTCAACCTTTAGGCCGAATTCCTCGGCACGGTGCATCAGGTGATAGATTTCAGACGAGCGCAGCAGCGCCTTGGTCGGGATACAGCCCCAGTTCAGGCAGATGCCGCCAAGCTCCGCGCGCTCGATCACACAGACGCTAAATCCCAGCTGAGCTGCACGGATGGCTGCAACATAACCACCTGGCCCGCCGCCGATAACGGCGATATCGAAATTCTGTGCGGACATCAGCAATAAACGCCGTATTTGATGCGGCCGAGCAATTGTTCAACTTGCTCCGCTCCCTTGGCTGTTTTCATTTTCTGGCGCGGCGAAGCGCCATCAAGAAACATGTTAGATTTGCGTATCCAATACTGCCTGTCCCGTTTGCTCGGGAAAACTTCAGCCGCCATTTCGCGCAGAGTTTTGGTTTTGTCTTTTTTCATTGCCTGCTCCTTAGAGGATCAACCCCATCGGGTTTTCGATCAATTTTTTAAATACCTGCAAGTATTCAGCTCCGACAGCGCCATCTATGGCGTGATGGTCAAACGAGGCGGTTACCGTCATCATATTGGCAACCTTGAGCTGCCCGTCGCGCACGACGGCACGTTGCTCCCCTGCCCCAATGGCAAGGATGGCTGCCTGCGGTGGGTTGATAATGGCTGAAAACGAGCTGATGCCAAACATGCCGAGGTTAGAAACGGAAATCGTCCCGCCTTGGAATTCGGTGGGCTTCAACTTGCCTTCGCGCGCGCGAAGACCAAGGTCTTTCATCTCGTTAGAGATATCCTTGAGCGACTTGGTAGATGCGTCCTTTATAATCGGCGTGATCAGGCCATTGTCAGTGGCCACTGCGACGGAAACATCAGCGCGGGTATATTGCACGATGGCTTCGTCCGTCCACGACACATTTGCTTTGGGGAATTTGGTCAGCGCCAGTGCTGTTGCCTTGATAACAAAATCATTAACCGACAACTTGAAACCTTCGGCATTGTCATTCAACTGCTTGCGCAAGCCCAGCAGTGCATCGATATCGCAATCAATTGTCAGATAGAAATGCGGCACGGTCTGTTTTGATTCAGACAGGCGGCGGGCAATCACCTTGCGCACGCCGGAATTGGGGACAAGTTCGTAAGGTATGCCATAAGCATCTGCCAGAGCGCGTGCATCTGGGCCTGCAGGAGCTACTGTTTGTGAAGGTGCAGCCGGCTTGGCGGGTGCTCTCTCAAGATCTGCGCGCACAATACGCCCATGCGGGCCAGAGCCTTTGATAGCAGAAAGGTTGATCCCCTTCTCCTTGGCGATTCTTTTTGCCAGTGGCGAGGCGAAAACGCGGCCTTCGGTTTTTGCCGGTGCAGCAACAACAGGTGCCGCCGCAACGGGCGCGGCCATGGCTGTCGGTGCAGTTGTTGCTTTTGGCGCGGCATTATTGTTGGAAACCTTTTCAAGATCGGCGGCGCTTTCGCCGTCTTCAAGAAGAATGGCGATCAGAGAGTTAACCGCGACATTATCCGTGCCGGCAGGAACAAGAATCCTTGCGAG
>JBGSIP010001055.1:0-5656 GCA_041742495.1 Planctomycetaceae bacterium | reverse complement strand
ACCTGCACGCCCCCGTCCACCAGCGTCGCTGCCCCGTCGTCCACATAGGTGATACCCTCATAGCCCGGCAGCAGATCGGCGTATTTCTTTTGCCGCAGACCGGACACCAGCGCCTCTTTCCCCGCCATCAGCGCCGCCCAGTTATCGACCCGTGCTGCGCCCGACAGCCCCGGAAACCGCTTGGCCGCTCCGGCGCCATGGATCGCCTCGGCTGCGCGGATCATCGTCTTCGACGGCACGCAGCCGACGTTGACGCAAGTGCCGCCGATCAGTCCGTGACCGATCAGCGCCACGCGCTTGCCCGCCTCGGCCGCGGTGATCGAGGCGGAAAACCCGGCCGATCCGGCGCCGATCACCGCCAGATCAAAGTCGTCCGCCGTGTCGGCGGGAATGGTGCCGCTGTCGAGGGTCTTGGCTTGCTGGTTCATCGTCTTTTCCGTTCTGCGCCGTCATTGCTGCGCTGCTTCATGAGGTGGGTTGGTGCCGGTGAACGGCGTCAGACCATTGATCCGATGTCCGAGGCGTAGCTGGGATAGGCAAAGATCATCGCCTTGATCTGATTTGCGGTCAGACCTGCGCCCATCGCCATGGCGAACAGGTTGATCTGTTCCTCGGCCCCTGGTCCGATCAGATGCGCACCCAGAATATGGCCGCTGCCCTGTTCAACCAGAACCTTGTAAGCGCTGCGCTTCGCGCCGACCCGCATCGAGGAATACCAGCCGCCGGTTTTCTCGAAATGGGTGTCGAACTTCAGGCCCTTCTCCGTCGCTGCCGCCTCGGACAAGCCAACAGTCGCAACCGGGGGCAGCGTGAACACAACGCTGGGGATCGGCGGATAGGACACCTCGCGCGCGTCCTTTCCGGCCAGCAGGTTCTTGGCAGCTATGCGACCTTCATTGGCCGATACCGGGGTCAGGTTGGGTCCGCTGTCGGCACAATCCCCGACTGCGAAGATGGCCGGGTTGGTGGTGCGCATGGACGCGCTGACCTTGATGCCGCGCGGACCGAACTCCACACCGGCGGCGGACAGGTTCAGATCGTCGATATTCGGCACCCGCCCCGTCGCGTGCACCACCAGATCACAGGTCACGACCGCAAGCCCGTCCGGGGTTTCGACCGTAACCACGAATTCCCGTCCGGACTTCTCGACTTTCAAGACCTTGGCCTCAGTCCGCAGGTCGACGCCCAGTTCGGCGGTGGCTTGGACCAGCAAGCCAACCAGATCGGGATCGAAATTGCCAAGTGGCCGCTTCATCATTTCCAGAACCGTGACCTCGCTGGCCCCGGCGCGTTTGGCGATATGGGCGAACTCCATGGCGATGAAGCCGCCGCCGACGAAGGCGATCCTGTCGGGCCTCTCGGGCAGTTCCAGAAATTCGGTGCTGGTGGTCAGCATCTCTTCGCCGGGGATGTTAAGTGTCATCGGGCGGGCACCGGTGGCGATGTGGAAATGCTTCGCGCGCAGAGTGTTGCCATTCAGCTCGATCGTGTCGGACCCGGTGAACCGCGCTTGCCCATGCAGCGTTGCGATTCCGGCCTTGGCGAGCCCTGCCTCGATTCGCGGTGGCATCGCGTCGGTAAAGGTGCGTTTGAAGGCCATCATCTGTAGCCAGTTGACCGATGCTTGAGCCTCAAGCCCCTTGCCCGCCATATTCTCCGCCCAATCCACGCCTTCGGTGACGCCGATCAGCATTTTCTTCGGATCGCAGCCGCGCAGAGCGCAGGTGCCGCCATAGGGCAGGCTGTCGATGCTGGCGACCTTCCATCCCGCCGCCGCCGTCATCCGGGCAACGCCGTTGCCGCCGGTTCCGGCACCGATCACGATCAGGTCGTAGTCATAAGCATTGGTCATGAAAGTCTTCTCCAATACGGCATTCTGGTATTCACGGCTGGCTGGTCCTGCACCGCGCGCCTTTCAGCGGTTCTTCATGCGGCTTTGACGCCGCCAGACCGCGTAGATCGTCAAACCGATGAAGAACGCCAATGCGGGCAACAAGACATAGTCGAGCCAACCCAGCATCGCCGACAGCCCGACGACGCCGAGAAGAACCACCAGAACCGGGGTGAAACAGCAGAGGGCCAATATCACAGCGCCGATGACGCCCATCTTCAGCAAGCGGCTATCGGATTTTTCAGGTTCAAGTGCCATGAATTGCGGGCTTCCTTGTTTGATTGTCGGTGTCAGGCAGAGCGCATCCCGAGCGATCTCGCCGGATACTACGCATCGTCAGGGCGGCGACGGCAGCCACAAGGATCGTGGCTAGGCCACCGAGGCCTGTGAACCAGCCACCTACGGCTGCGGCTGTGGCCGTCAGCAATACGCCACCACCGCCGCAGCAGATCACGACTATGGGTGCCGCGATCACCGTCGCCAACAGCCCGCCTTGCAGGTCGTCGCGCATCCGCCCTAACCCTGAACCGCGGCGGGATAGCCTGCCTGTTCGGAGGCATGGGCGATGGCAGTTGCATCCGTGAGGCCGGGGTCAAAAACTACGTGGGCGGTGCGAGCTGGGAAGTCGATCTCGACCGATTTTACGCCTTCTACCCCACTCATTGCCGCCTTTACCGTCACCGGGCAAAGCGCGCAGGTCATGTTATCGACGTAAAATGTCGCCTCGGACTGCACAGCCTCGGTGGCCGATTGCGCGAAAGTTGCGGGGGCGAGTACGGGCAGGCCCGCCAACATCGCCCCGAGTACAAGAGTTGCAAAACGATTCATCAGATATCTCCGCTTGTTTCAGTAAAAGAGGGGTGCCCACCAGTTGATCGTGATCGATAACAGGACAAGCACGGTGGCCGCCCAGAGCACCGTCTTGGTGATCCGTGACGATTGCGGGCGCGCGCAGTAGGATCCATCGACGCAAACAGGTTTTCTGCGGAAATAGACATGCCAGAAGCCGAGCCCGATGAAGAGGATCGCCACACCGGATGTCAGCGGCTTGTAGGGCTCCAGCGCCGTCAGATTGCCGATCCAGGCTCCGGAAACCCCCAAGGTCACCAGTACCAAGGGCACGATGCAGCAAGCTGAGGCGAGGAACGCTCCGGCCAGACCCAGAGTCGCGAAAAGACCGCGTCTGTCTGGGCCGCTGTCGGTTGATTGGGTCTCGGCAAGTTCGGTCATGCACAGGCTCCTTGTCTTTGGGTTATCCAAGGTCTACGCTCTGTAGCAACTACAGGTGCAAGGAAAATCGACATGTCCGGCCATCACGAAACTGCGATGCCCAAAGCCCTGCGCCGGTCCGATCTGGCGCGGGTGACGGGCTGCAATCTGGAAACCATCCGGTATTATGAGACGATCGGCATCCTGCCCGCGCCCGCTCGCACTGCGGCCGGGCACCGAACCTACACGGTACCGGATGCGCAGCGCCTGCGCTTCGTTATGCGGGCGCGGGAACTGGGATTTTCGCTGGAAGACATCCGTGGTCTGCTCGGCCTCGGCGACGGTGGGCTACACACCTGCGCCGAGGTCAAGGAAAAGACCGAGGCTCACCTGGCACAAGTGCGTGAAAAGATCGCCGATTTGCGTCGAGTCGAGACTGTCCTTTCCGCCACCGCTGCGCGTTGTTTGGGTGGCGAAGTGCCCGACTGCGCGGTCATCGAAAGCCTGCGCGGGCTCTGAGCGTCAAAGACGAGCCGCGTCGACAAGAATGGTTTCGTTTGTGTAGATTGCAACACATTGATCGTGCCCGACTCCGTGGCTCAGTAGTCCGTCCCCACATCGCGCCCCGACTGACTGACGCCAATGTTGTCGGAACAAAACTCGCCAAGTGCTTAACGACAGATGGCGTTTTGATCCGCTCGGCCTTCCGTTCCTCAGTCAGCGGAGGTGTCGCTGGATTATCGAAGAGCCTGTGGCGGCAGCCCCTTCCCTCAAACGGTGACAATGGCGAAGCTGGAAACAAATATCACGACAAAAAAATGGGCACTTCACCACACGGCAATATGCGATCGAAATGTGAACACTAATCGTACACGGTTGGCCTCAAGATATCGAATTTCATTTTTAATCGGCACAGTCGTTACTGGCGTAACCGCCGCGCCCGTTCCGTCATTCTGACAAACTGCGCACTTGCGGTTGTGGTGCCAGTTCGAACAGCGGCTGGCGCTTGCACCACTCCCCTTCCAATCGCTTCGCCGGTCGTCATCGCACCGATCCGTGCTCTGCCCTGCACGCCTGCTGTATTGAACAGGCCTCTAAGTACCCCAGACGATCCTGCAACAACTGCGGGCGCAGCGGCCACCATCAGATTCCCCGAGATCCCCCGCACGATCAGGGGCGTTGCGGCGACAAAGCCCTTCGCCAAGAAAACCATCACGAAGAACGGCACCAACGAGCCGATGTTGGTCGCGGAATTCGGATCGCCGATCTGGGCAAGGAGCGAGTTGGCCATGCCGACCACGGTCGAGAACATGGCTGCGATCACGATGGGGTAGAAGGCGTAGCTGATCGTCGTCGAAACCCATCTGTGGAAAAAATCCTTGGTCGCATCAAAGAGCGAGAGCGCGATCATGATCGGCGCGAGGCCAAGCATGAGTGTCAGCATCATCTTGGCGAAGATCAGCACGATGCCTGTCATGAAACCGAGCAGACTAAGCATAACGAGGCCGATCCCACCAAGGATTGCGCCTGTCATCCAGTTCAGGTTGCTGCCGATGGCGTTTAGGTACTGGCTGAATTCATTGATTAAGTCGTCAAATTCAGCTGCAAAGTAGGTTGCGCCGGCTCCGCCGCCGCCGACTGATGAGATCAGAGCTCCCGCGACATAGTCGAGGCCACCAATGACGGCATTCGCGACCGCGTTGAAGTTGGCCCAGTTTAAGGCGAACAGCCCGATCAGAGTGAGCTTGATCAAGTACCAGAAAAAGCTGGCTCCATCCATGCTCCGGAACTGGAAGGCCATATTGATGCAGACCCCAATTAGCGAGAGCGTGACCATCAGCAGGACGATCGTGCCGGTATTGCTTGCCACAGCTCCGAACTGTGACTCTGCAGCGTCGGCAAGGAACCCGTCTGCGGTTCCAACCATCCAGCTGACGACGCCCATTACCAGTCGCCCTGCGCTTCGCAGAGATCCTGTACCTCGCGGGCGATCTGGTTCTGTTGGTCCCTAAGGTCTAGCCGAGCTTGGGTGTGCTCGGCCTGCGTGCTTGTCGAGAACCGTTCTTCGTATTCCACCGATGCAGCATCCCAAGTAGGGAAGCGAACATCACAACCACAATCGCCTGATGCTTTGATCGCCTGCCACGCACGCAACTCATAGAGTCGCATCATCGTACGAGCCTTGTAGGCCTCGCGCGGGTTGATTTCGTCCATCCAGGTTGGTCGCGCCGGGCGGTCATTGCAGATCCGGTATTGTTGCGGCGACATGTTCACCGTGAGATCGTTTGTGACCTGCGGCGATGTCTGGGCTGCAAGCGGCCCCGCGAGGGAGGCAAGCGCGAGGGCGATGATGGGCTTTCGCATCAGGGAATTCCTTTTCTATTCGTCGGCGACGGAGGCGTTCTTTTTGCCTCTGCCGTCGATACTGTCGAGGCTGAAATCCTTCGATTGGCCCGGGAGAAAAAACTCGGTGATGCCGCGCGCGCCTTCATGACGTCCTGCCTGGATGATCACGTCGATTGAGCCCTCGATGTAATCGATCATGTCGGCATAGGT
>JBGSIP010001054.1:0-2296 GCA_041742495.1 Planctomycetaceae bacterium | reverse complement strand
GATGGAGCAGATGATGAATGTCGTGGGCACGAGCCCCAACTTCCATCGAAATTTGGGTGCTTCTTTTTTCTTCTTGGCGGCGAACAAAGTCTGACCTGCGGCGCGAGATGCTGAGTTGGTGCTTGCTTCTGGTGTCGGTGCGCTACGCGATGTGGCGGGCGCAACCTCTTCCAAAGACATGCCTGACAACCCCGTGCTTTGGGATTTGTCTCCTGATTTCTTCATCACGTCGAGGAGTAGGCTCATCTTTGTGCTTTCTCGTCTTCTGACTTCAGAAAGTCATTGTTTGGCAGGTTATTACGGTAATCGCTGTAATCGCCATCGAGGCTTGCGTCTTTAATGACGATCGGACGAAGGAAGATCACTAGCTCTGTTTTTGTTTTTGTTTCATTACGATTCTTGAAGATACTTCCTGCAACTGGAATATCGTCAAGTAATGGGATCCCATCGTTCAGATTATTCAGCTCATCTTGCATGAGCCCGCCCAACACCGCAATTTGACCGCTACTGACGCGAATTATCGACTCCATTTCGCGAGTTCGAATCTCTGGCACCCTATTCACTACAGCACCCAGAGATGGATTGGGATCGCTTACGTATCCAATGATACGGGTGATGGTTGGACGCACATTGATGGTCACATAATCAGTATCGTTGATTTCTGGTGTGACGTTCATGGTGAAGCCCACAGAGACGGGAACCGGTGTGGTCGAATACGTCGCTGGCGTGATGGTTGTGCCAGTGGTCGAACCAGGGGTGACCGTTATGGTGAAATACACTCTGTTATCCACCACTTTAAGGGTGGCCGTTTGATTGTTCATCACACTTAGTTTTGGGCTGGAGAGGACTTTTACATCTCCGAATGAATCCAGAAGCTGGACGCTGGCAGCGAGATTGCCAAGTTTGCTTGTTGGATTTGCGTAATCAAGTAGGAACATTTTCCCTGTGTTAGCTGAAGCAAGGCCAGCAGAGCCGGCTTGAGATATGTTAAACCCTTTGGCGCCGGTGCGTAGGCTAGACCAATCGACACCTTGTTGATAGTTGCTGTTAAGGCTCACTTCAGCGATGGTCGCCTCGATCATCACCTGACGACGTGCCGTTGTCATGACTTTGTCGATGAATTCTTGGATCTTCTTATGTTGGCGTCCTGTTGCACGTACTAGCAATACGCCTGTTTCTTTATTGGCATTGATGTTCACCGCAGGGACATATGTCGATGACTGTGTGACGGAGGCGGCTTGAGCGGAGGCCCCTTGGCTACTAGAAGCAGAAGCATTTCCTCTACCTGATTCACTGTTTAACGCAATTTCATCTCGCCTGTTGGCGGCGATCTGCTCGTTTTGAATTCTCACTGTTCGTTCATTGTGTTGAATACGATCTTCATCTGTGATGATGGCTTTGACGTTTTCAACGACGCTGTCCATCAGATTATTCTTGGTCTCACTTGCAACAGAAGTCGATGCTGTATTTCCCGCCGCCCCTCCAGAGGATCCGCCGATTTGACTAGAAGTGAACACAGAGCTCTTTACCGTGCGAGACATATTGATGAAATCAATCTTGTATGTCTTCATGAAAGGCTTGTCTGGCATGACCATCAAGTTGCCGCTGTCATCCATTTCGTAGCGGATATCAGCCTGTTTTGCAACACGTTCAAGGATCTGGGGAAGAGTTTGATTGATCGCATTCAGAGTGATCTTTTGCTGCATCTCATCTGAATCGCCGTCTTTGATATCAATGTTGATCTTTGCATCGCGGGCTAAAGCAAATAAGGCATCTTTGATCGTGACGCCCTCACTAAAAATGACTGTGTAGGTCTCGATCTTCTTAGCTGGCGCTGGAGGGGGCAGAACGACCGCATTCTTGCTGGTCTGAGGGATGACGCCGCTACCTTGCTTTATGGTATCTGGTGTCTGTCGTATATGCTTGTCCGAAGGCTTGATTGCTTTGGTGCCGCACGCAGCAAGCATGGCGCAAGCGCATCCGAGTGTCACTGCATGGTTTAACTTCATTGCGTATTTCCCCTTTTTAGCCTTTGGGCTTAACAGCTTTGAGCGCAAGGTAACACTAAATAGTCGACTCAAGCAACATGCTATTTGGCCTATATATTTTATTGTTTCATTGGGTTAAGGCATCTTCTGCGAGTTATCTAGCAAGTGCAGAGTGGGTGCGAATGCTTCTTGATATCGTTGTGGCAGTGAGGTGATTGCATTGCGAGCTGCATCGCTGTTTGGATAAACGCCATAGATGGCGCGATATGCATTCCGCCCATTCAATCTGATAGGTAAGACATATATCT
>JBGSIP010001053.1:0-1609 GCA_041742495.1 Planctomycetaceae bacterium | reverse complement strand
CTCTTTACGGGCTGACGATTGATCGCCAAGGGTCATTGTTTGTGGTTGATAACGGGAACAACCGAATCCAGAAATTCGACCGAAATGGCAATTTTATCCTGTTATGGGGAAATTTCGGATCCGCTAATGGGGGTTTCAATAACCCAACCGGTCTCGCATGCGATGGGAATGGCAATGTGTATGTGGCCGACACCAATAACCATCGAATTCAAAAGTTTGATGGGAAATTAGGCCATTATATGATGAAACTCGGCTCCCGCGGGAATGGCGAAGGACAGTTTAATGCTCCATGGGGAGTGGCGGTCGACCGAGTACGCGGATACCTGTATGTCGTCGATAGTGCCAACTTTCGGGTTCAAAAATTTGATGAAACCGGAGAATTCATCATGCAGTGGGGAAGCTTTGGGAATGGGGACGGGCAGTTTTATTTTGCGCGAGGCATTGCTGTGGATCAAACGGATGGAACCGTCTATGTGGTCGATATGGGTAATCATCGGATTCAAAAATTTGATACCAGCTCAAACGTCCTCCCCCAATTACTCACCAAGTGGGGAGGAGGCATTGGGCCTGGCCATGCCAGCAGCGCTCAGGCACAAGAACCGGGACAATTCCGATCACCCTGGGGTGTGGCTGTAGACGAATCAGGCGACGTATTTGTCAGTGATACCGGCAACCAACGCATCCAAAAATTTGATCGGGATGGTAACTTTATCACCCAATGGGGGGGCTTTGGCTCCCAGGATGGCCAATTCAACTTTCCCTATGGAATTGGGGCTGACTCCAGAGGACACGTCTATTCGGTTGATAGCGGAAATATGCGAGTTCAAGAATTTATGCCGGCAGAGGAAGCCGAAGATCATTTCCAGGAAGAGGAAACGATGGCCTTTATTCCTGAAGCAGCAGAATAGCCACATCACTCTGGCAGAATCCAGGAAACAACCACACATTAACAACAGATGCCAGAGAGTACAGGGATTACCCTTTGGCATCTTTCATAGGGCCGCACTGGATTCCACGGTATGGGAATACATCTAGCTGATGACCCTGAGGAGGCTTGTGCGTTCTCTTGATAATCCCATCAGGTAAGAGGCGCATTGACTGCCTTTCAAAAGAAAATTATGATGAAAGGCTTTTTCGCATCTACAAATCGGCAGGGGACGGAATACAAGGTCTAACTCATGTTGGAAAAACAATTACGTATGGGACTCACTTTTGATGACGTGGTCTTGGTACCGCGCCACTCAAATATCATTCCCTCTGAGGTCGACCCCTCAACCCAACTCACTCGAAATATTCGGATCAATATCCCTATTCTGAGCGCAGCCATGGACACCGTAACCGAAGGGCGATTAGCCATTGCCATAGCGCGCGAAGGCGGGATTGGAATTATTCACCGCGCCCTCTCCCCTGACATGCAAGCATCAGAGGTCGATAAGGTCAAAAAATCAGAAAGCGGGATGATCCTTTCTCCAATCACCATCTCTCCAGATCATACGATTCGCGATGCCCACCACCTTATGTCGACCTATCGCATATCTGGCATCCCTGTGACCAAAGAGGGCAAGTTGGTCGGAATCTTAACTAATCGAGATCTTCGTTTTGAAAACCG
>JBGSIP010001052.1:0-1794 GCA_041742495.1 Planctomycetaceae bacterium | reverse complement strand
GACAGCAGGTCTGTATTGTCTGTGGATGATGGTGATATTCCCTGGATCTCTACGGGTCACTTCAAAAAACGACTGACCGATTATCACCCATCAACATTGATTATCCATTTATCCGAAATGTCCTTCCCATGAGCCCGTTCGTTGTTGAGAATTATCACCCTGTACGCTCTCATTTTTTCCATACCAGGTTTCCGGGTTCTTTTCATGGCCGAAGCAGTCTAAGAAAGACTAACGGTTCTAGTTAATAACAGTGACGCTTTTTTTTCGACCACCCTGTAACTCCTTATCGTACCTAACGTGAGTCGTTTCACCACACGGAAGACAGTGAACAGACGGTAACAAGCCCATGAGGTCGATCAGACATGGATGCCCATGAGATTTCCATCCCGTTTTGTTTGTCAGGCTTGGTCCAAGCCCGCATGAAAAAATACTGCCTGAACTGCGTACCAAGAGGCGTGGCATTGATCGAGGCCTGTCGGTAGGCCTCGACCAGGCGTCGCATCAGGGCGCATGGGCATTTACGCTTCAATAATTGACGAAAAAACAAGGGAAGAATCCAAGAAAACAGCACAACAACGACACTTACTGCTGTTTGACTTGTTGAACGCAATCGTTGGAACAATGCGTGCCGTCCACGCTCGCCGTCGATGCGACGGTGAATTTGAACCATTGCGGATCTGAGGAGCCACCTCGGGAGCTGTCCGCTTGCAAACTCGGGATCCGGATGATCTGCAAAAGATATCAATCCATAAGATAAGAGTGACTGGCATGTGGGTAAGAAAAACATGTCATCAGGGAATACCGGACTTCCGCGTACGATGAACGGAGATTTTTCAACCACACTCTGAAACCTCCTTTCCTCTCTCTCTCAACGTGTGTCGTTCGGCTCAGAATTCATCATCATTACTGGTACACGATACCAGAGCATTTATTCCTTTCCCACAACGGCCAGAAAATTCATAGAACGCAATTCTTCAAAATCCTGCCTTGTCTAGAAATTTCTCTTTTTTTCTTCTTCCCAAGTAATGAGAGTAAATTAGAAGGGCTTCGTGGCACGACGAGGGAGGTCTGGTTATTCTTGACGCGCCCTAAGAAAGCGGTGTCAGCGACGACGCTACAGCTTCTTATTTCAACGTCACGTAACGGTTACAGGCCTCCACTGTGCTCTCGTGTCATCATCGCCATCACGCGTATCCCACGACAGCTGGGTCTTCCATCAATCTGTTCCAGAAATCCCGAAATAATTACTCGCGGAACAGGGCGACACGTGTGAGAGCCCGAGACCTGTCGTTGCATTTTTGGCAACCATGGAGATGCCCGGAATTCTTCCTCAGCTTCCTGGTTCTCTTCTTTTACTCCCACGTGCGGGGGTAGGTCTAACGATTTCCTCTTCTCTGACTCACTCGAGAGAGAGGCGACAGCCTACTTCATCCCAATAACAAGCATCCCCAAGAGGTCCAATCTGCGTCGAAAAGGGCCACGGGGGTTGAACGCATTGAGAACCCATTGTTAGCCCCGTTGTATGGCCACTGGAATCATGACTAATAACAGCGTTCCTTCTCGACGAGTCATTCTTCAGCCACTTGCTGATACCATGTGACGACCGATAACACCCACTCGTAACCTCTTACAGAGTGAAGATCCAATAATTGATTCACATTAACCAACTTCGCTTTCTTTAGGTAGTAATGGACCCACTAATGACTTTTTCGATTTACGATCATACGCCTTATGTATCTTCAGTAAGTGGATTCATCTCCATAATTCCTAGCTCATTATTGCCTAAATAACAAG
>JBGSIP010001051.1:0-2037 GCA_041742495.1 Planctomycetaceae bacterium | reverse complement strand
GGGCTTGAGCGCACCCATCACGACCGCATGGGCGTCGGCCAAATCCTCGACGTGGATATAGTCACGCACGCAGGTGCCGTCGGGCGTGTCGTAGTCCTCGCCGAACACCGTGACCTTGGGCACCTTGCCCAGTGCGACGTTCAGCAGCACGGGGATGATGTGCGTCTCGGGCGTGTGGTCCTCGCCGATGCTGCCGTCGCCGGCGCTGCCCGCCACGTTGAAGTAACGCAGGGCCGCGAAGGCGAAGTCCTTGTTCGCGTTGGCGTAATCGATCAGCACGCGCTCGACGAAGAGCTTGGACCAGCCGTAGGGGTTGATCGGCTTCTGCGGCATGGTCTCGACGATGGGCATGGATTCCGGCTCGCCGTAGGTCGCACACGTCGAGCTGAAGACCAGGCGTTTGACGCCCTGTGCATCCATGGCGCGCAGCAGGCTGACGGTGCCTGCGGTGTTGTTGTCATAATAGGTCAGCGGTTCCGTGACGGATTCCCCGACGTAGGCCAGCGCCGCGAAGTGCATCACGCAGTCGATCTTATTGTCTTTCAGGGCTGCGCCGACTTTGTCGGTTTCGCGCAGGTCGGCCTGGATAAACGCCACACCGTCCGGGACCGCGGCGCGGTGGCCCCGGTAGAGGTTGTCCAATACCGCCACCGTGTGCCCCCCGGCCACCAGCCGACGCACCGCGTGCGACCCGATGTACCCCGCTCCGCCTGTGACCAGTACGTTCATTGTGATCTCCGAACGGGCCAAAATGGCCCGGCTATATAGCCCGGCCATCATGGCCGGGTGTTTCTTCTAATTTTTCCGGCGTCGATGCGCCTTTGCCGCCACCGATTCGATCCACCGACAGCGTCAGCAAAATACCGATAACGATCAGCCCCAGTGACGAGACAACCTGCACGATATCCGGCGTAAAAACCTCGGTCGGGTAATCCTCTTTGTCCACGGGTTTCCCGGAACCGGCGTAAACATACGTTGAGGTGACGACCCTTTCGCTGCCGAATGGTTCGGTGCTGCCTAGTGTGATCGTTTGGCCTTTTATCATCGAGCCTACTTCCGGCTCAACAGACTGCTGGAACGGCCACAATCCAACCACCGCGCCCAGCAATAATCCCAGTAACACGCCGAGCGTCGGCTTCTCGTATCGTTTCAATAATATCCGCAGCAGATTGCTCACCGCCACCACGCCGATCACGACCCCTATACCAACCGGCAGCACGACCTGAGTAACCGGCTCTATAAGGGCGCTGATGTCCCCGGCTTTGACGGCGTTCTTGGCCAGCGCGATACCACCGAGGATCGGGACGTAGACCCCAAGCACGAGCAGCAGGTAACCGCCGCTGACCCCGGGCAGGATCATGGCGCTGGCCCCCGCGACTCCGGCCAGCAACAACATCACGAAACCGGACCGTTCCCCGCCTCCACCGCCGCGCATCTGGAAATACGCCAGCACTGCCATCGCCGCGAAACCTAACGCCGCCGAAACCCACACCGAAGCGCCTTTGCTTTTGCCGATCAACCGTATCACGACCGGCACACCGCCGAGTGTCAGCCCGATGAACAGGCTGTACATCACCCAGCGGTGGTTCACGACCAAGTCCTTGACCGGGCCGGCGAACAGTACGATCGCTAGCAGCGCCGAGGCGACCACCGCCGAGAGCAGCAGCAGCGAGGTTTTTCGGAACTTCAATGTTGTCAGTTCGCCGATGGCGTTGATGAATCGGGGGTATACGCCCGCGGCCAGCAGCATGGTCCCGCCGCTGATGCCAGGGACAAGATTCGCCAGCCCCATCAGCACGCCACCGATCACGCCCCTGACCGCTAGCAGGGGCAGGGGAAGAGAATCGTTGTCCGGTGCCGGTCGGTTTTTAGCGTTGTCCATGTGTGATCCTGGCGGGTCGGTTCGTGATTCATCGGCCGGTTTTCGGCCCCAAGCTTAGCACGAGGCCGGGGTTGCGTTATCATGCCGCGGGTATATCTTGGTGATCCTATCCGGGGCTGTCCGATAACAAGTCACATCTGGTCCGTGATCCAAGC
>JBGSIP010001050.1:0-1655 GCA_041742495.1 Planctomycetaceae bacterium | reverse complement strand
GGTTCGTTCGTATCTATTGTTCTGTTTTAACATGTTTGATGGTAAACTCGTTCCAATCGGGGAGCATGGCACCAAACCGATCATATCTGACTCCCCTGGCGCCTTACATTTGCGAAGCTCCCCTTGACCCCGTATTGTGTGACTGTGGACGAACTTGCACAGTTACAGAGGTGACTATCAAGTGATGATGTTACCCAATTATATACGGAATAATTGATCAACGCCCTAAATTGAGCAAGGAATCGGGTCCTGGCCGGTCGTGCACATAGCCCTCGATCGTCGCCTAATAGGAGAAGGAGTACGCACTGCGCTTGTACCAACTGGTGTGCACTAGGACGCCTTAATTTCTCCTCGCGTTAATGATTTAACAAGAATATCGGCCCACTGCGACCGTAACCTCCTCGCCTGCAGTATCGATCGCGACGGGTCGGCAGCCACTGTTCGCTGTCGACGCCGGCGAAGGCAGCAGGGTTCTATTAGTCGGAGCACGAGTGCCAGCAACTCGGAACTCGCTGGGAAAGTGGATGGCGCGACAGAGCCCTTATCCAGTTTTCAGCCATCCAAGACCAAGATTTGCACAAAAGTCATTTTGCCGCGTCAGTACTGCTCAACTCATTGTGTTCCAATTTGCTAGTGATACGTAGATTACTTTCAGAGCATTCGACGAAATCATTCCATTAGCGACCCTCAAGGTGAGGATCGACTACCGCATCTGCATTTATGAGAATCGAAAAATTGTAACTTTGCCTCGCGTTTTGCTTCGAGTCACAATTGTTCGAGTTTCGTCAAGTGGGCCAAACTTTGTTTCAAAAATCAGAACGTGAATAAAGCATGTACGTCCGTGCGCAACGAAGAATTTTCTTGTGAAGTTTTGTGCATTTTCGGCCCTGGAAAAAAAATGAAGATGGAATGAAAACCTATCGTTGAGAGGATATCTTTCTTCTCGCATCGTCAGAGTGCGTTGTGCATGAATTAGTGTGGCACCAGGGACAGCAAAATGTGTTTCCATTTGTACGCGTTTGAAAGACATTGGAGCTAAAAAGATACTGCGTCCAAATGAGCCAGATTAACATTTGAAATCAGTGATTAATGGTGAACAGGTCCATTGCAGGGACATTCAACGAAAGATTATCAATTTAATCCCGTTCAAAAAAGGACCCGAAAAACTTGTCATCATTCGAGTTTAATGATTATTGTGAGGTACGAGAACCGTCATTTGTGAAAACCGAACTGAAAATCCCCACACGTTGGTTGAGGAGCGCGCTGCACAGTTCCCACCAGGAAAGAAAACGGCTTTTTAAGAATGAAACGAGGCTTTCTCTCGGGTCGTCGATGCGTCTAAGCAATACTTGAGTCAAAAAATTTGGAATGTTGTCGTCAGATATCTTGCTAATGGCGATTTTTCTCATTCCTGCGGCGCCTCAAGAGTTGCCTACCTACTCCTGAGCAGACGTGTAATTCCACTGCTTTCCAACTATACTCGTGGAGGAAAATTGTTCTCCATTCGATTGACACGTTCCTTTAAAGTGAGAGTCCGCACAAAGAATTCTTATTTTTTTGTTAGAGGCCACCTCAAGGACCTCGTGAATATGGCGCTGCTCAATTTCTACCCTACCTGCTTTCTAGAATACAAACCCCAAGCCTTCTGTGAAACA
>JBGSIP010001049.1:0-2514 GCA_041742495.1 Planctomycetaceae bacterium | reverse complement strand
GGGTCAGGGGATGACTTTGTTCAGCGGGTAGCTGAAGATCGCCGTCGCGCCGGCGCGTTTCAGCGCCGGGGCCATGTCACGCTCCACCCGCTCGTCCAGCACGACCTCCACCGCGACCCAGTCCTCGTCCGCCAGGGCGTTGACGGTCGGGGACTGCTCGGCGGGGAGTATCTTCAGGACCGCGTCGAGCGCGGTTTTAGGCACGTTCATCTTCAAGCCGACCTTCGACTTCGCGTCGATCGCGCCCAGCAGCAACAGCGCCAGGTCCTCGATCTTGGCGCGCTTGCGGGGGTCGGCCCAGGCCTGCTTGTTGGCGATCAGGCGGGTCGTGCTGGTTAAAAGCGTATCGATGATGCGCAGCTTGTTGGCGATCAGCGACGAGCCGGTCTCGGTGATATCCACGATCGCGTCGACCAGCCGGGCCTTGACCTCGGTGGCACCCCAACTGAACTCGACCTTCTTGATGGCGATGCCGCGGTCCTTGAAGTAGCGCTCGGTCGTGCCGACCAGTTCGGTGGCGATGATGCCGCCGGCGAGGTCCTCGGGCTTGTGGTAGGCGGATTCTTCGGGGACGGCCAGGACCCACTTGGCGGGGTTGCTGGTGGCGCGGGAGTATTTCAGCTCGCAGACCTCGTGGACGTCGGAGTTGTTCTCGATGACCCAGTCGTGCCCGGTGATGCCCATGTCGATCACGCCGTCCTCGACGTACCGGCTCATCTCCTGGGCACGGAACATGACGGCGGCGAGCTGGGGGTCGTCGATGCGGGGGAAGTAGCTTCGGCTGGGGATGCTGATGTCGTAGCCGGCACGGTCGAACAGGTCGATGGTCGCGTCCTGGAGGCTGCCCTTTGGGATGCCGATGCGCAGCAGCGCGTCGCTGAGGTTCGTGTTCATGGTCGGTTACTTTTTCTTCGAGCGTTTGGTTGATTTTTTAGTGGTTTTGGCGACCGGCTGCGAGGTTTCGGCGGCGGCCTTCCTGGCGGGTGTGGTTTTGACCGGCTCTCGTTTCTGGTCGTCGCGCTGCGGATCGACCTTGAACGTCGAAGGCTCGGGCGCGTCGAGCACCTGGGCCGGGGTCTTGCAGCTATCCGACCAGGCCTGCAAGAGCAGGTGGGCCTCGACGGACTGCTCGCCGGCCTTGAACTGCCGGAGCAAAAGCGTCTCGGTGTCGGCGCACGACAGCCCGTCGTCGATCGCGCCCTCGCGTGCCAGCAGCACGTTGAGCTTGTCATCGACGGGGATCGCGTGGCCGCCGAAGCTTAAGAGCATGACGCTGGCGGCGGCGTAGGGGGTGATCCCCGGGAGGGTGTCCAGGTAATGGCGTTGCTCTTTCTTGTTCAGCGCGGCGGCCTTGACCATCCGGAAGTCGTGCTCTCGGCGGTAGATTTCGTTGAGCGATTCGCGCATCCGCTCGACGCGCCAGTAGACGCGGGGGTAATCGGCGCCGATGATTTCGACGATCTCGCCGGTGTGGCTGACGCGCAGCTCGTTGTTATCGACCATGTGCTCCATCAGCGCGCCGTAGGCCTGCTCGGCCTTGCGGCGCGAGGCGTCGGCCTGGAGGAAGGCCATGACCAACTGCGTCGTCGGGTCGCAAGCCGGGGCCTCGGCGTTCTTGTGCCGGGCCTTGAGCTTCTTGATGAGGCTGGTGAGCTTCTTGATCTGTGCCGGTTCGTGCTTCACTTCGGTCCGTCCTCTGCGCCGTTGTCGGCGGGATTGGGGGGTGGGGTTTGAGTCGGCGTGTCCTGCGCCGCGTTGTCGGCGGATGTTTTCTCGTTGCCGCGCCTGATCGCGTCGTAGATTTCGGCCTGCTTCTTGAGCGATTCGTCCAGCTCGAACCGCAGTCGCGGCACGGTCCGCATGGCCATTTTCTTAAGCACCAGGGAGCGGATGTGCCGGGTGGCGGACTTCAGGCCGTGGATGTTTTTGCTCTGTTTTTCCGCGGGCATGACCGAGACGAAGACCGTCGCGTCGGCGAGGTCCGGGGAGACCTTCACGCGGGTGATGCTGACGAAAGCGTCCACGCGCGGGTCCGCCAGGTCGCGCTGCAACACCTGCGCGATGGCTTTCATCAGGGTCGATTCGATTTGTGCGACACGGTGGTTCATATCGAAGTAGGAATGCTGAAGTGGGCATGCTGAAGTAAGGGCGCGTGTGAGAAGCCGGTATTTACCCCCTCTCCCGCCGGGAGAGGGCCGGGGTGAGGGTCCGCGGCCTTGTGTGAACGGCTGTAAAACGGACACACCATCTACCAGGCCCTCATCCTAATCTTCCCCCAAGGGGAGAAGGGACCGGACAGATCGCTTCACATCTATGTCCTCATTCATCATGCCTGCTTCATTATTCGACGTTTCCTTTCATCTGGGCTATCGCCCGGAGAGTATCTCGATCTTGTGGTCGGCCAGGACGAACCCTCGGCCGGCGCGTAATTTATTCAAGATCCCGTCCAGGACGCCCTGGCAGTGCGGGACCTCGGTGCCGACCACGGCCAGGCCCAGCGTCGCGGTGCGGTGG
>JBGSIP010001048.1:0-2746 GCA_041742495.1 Planctomycetaceae bacterium | reverse complement strand
GTGGATGACGGTCACACCTTTGAGGCAAGCATCTCTCACCTCATCGCGACACTTCTGGTCGGTCTCGCCAATCGCAGTAAGCCACCACCTGATCCAACCCCTATCATCCGTAGGCTCTCGCTCGACGCCGACTTGGCAGATTTCTTTTGTTGATCTTGGGAGCTGGAAGGTGTCTTTGGATTTATTGCTCATGGCCCGGTGTTTGATATAGCGCGTAACCCTTGGATTTTTTCATCACCCCAGTTGACCACAACTTGCAGTAAGTGTCCGCGCCAGTCTAAAAATGTGCTGACTGGCGCTTTCCTTTGTTGCGAATCAGGAATTGCATAACCATCTCACACCTCCGCTCCCTTCCGCTCCCTGTAGTTTATCTTCACCCAAAGCACCCCCTACCCCACAGTATGGGATAGAGCGGCTTTGGTTTCACCCCCTTACGGGACTCTCGTATGCTAGGTTTTACCCTACGCCCTCGACTTCGAGATTAAGCACCAGTCGCACGGATTATTTAGGAACTGCCCCCGCTCTGCTGACATCGCAGGCTTACCGTGTCACGTTTTCTTCCACGCGGCCCGTGTAGGCCCTTACTTGAGGTGTGGAGTACCTTTGTTGCAGACGACAAAAAGCCCCATGCAATTAGAGTGTGTAGTTTGCAGTACCGAACCAGCTCGGCGGACTTTCGTCCCTACACATCTAAAAACACGGGGCTACTGCTGGTTTAACGCTGCAAAACGTTTGATGACGCGCATTATATTCAATTCTCAATTATTCTCAACTGTTTTTTTGCATCCATCAAAACTTTCTTCACCGTCATCATCGCAGTGAACAATCCAACCTCGAGAAGGTAGTCGTTCACATCGTGCCCGACAGTCGGCGGCATCCACCATTGCAGGCCGATCTCAGCCGCTACACGTTGGCCTGTACCCGATGCATCATTGTCAGCAAATACGAAGGCTGTAGGGTGCTGCTTGGCCATCCTAGCGACATTCCCAGCACTGAAGCAGGCGTACACCGTGGCCGGCACATTGGCTGCGTCGAGTATCTTCTTGACACTCATCGCCGTGGCGTAACCCTCGCACAAGAACTCTCGACCTGATTGACCAATCTTGAAGTAGGCGTCGTTCGTGCGCTGCCCGTAGATGAATCTCTTCTCACCGCCGATGGCAATCTTCTGCGCACCAACCAGATTCCCATTGAAGAACATCGGCACAACCATAAACGGCGACCCATCCTCGACGCGGAACACGTTCACCAGCTCGTCTGGCATGCCCTTGGAGTCCATATAGGCGAACTGACTTAGCTCACACCCTGCCAGCAACTTTGCAGCGGTCTGAGCGGCCTTGATTTGATTCTGCTCGCGCTCCTTTTGCCGCTCCTTCTTGGAGGCTTCCATTCGCAGCTTCATCTCTTTCTTCTGCGGCTCGGTCATTGGCTTGTCTGTGAACCATGTCTCGGTCTTTTCCATTTCAGCCCAGTTTTGGATGTGGGCGTAATCGCCACCAAAGTAGTAGGCTCCGTTGCGCTTATGTGGGTGGTCTACCGTGGGCACCCTCACCCACTTGCCGGAGATGATGTGGTCGATAATCAGCCCGTGCGCTTTTGCGTAGGCGACGAATTCGTAGCTCATTTGCGCCCCTTTGCAAATGCTATGTTGCGGCTTGTAATCCAATTGCGGACTTCTACGGATGGAGGTATGGCTACCTTCTTCCATGGCGGTTGCACACCATAACGCTCGATGTACTTATACCAAGCCCATCCATCTTTCTTGCCTGTGGCTCGAGCATGCCCAAGTAGTTCTTGGAACCAGCGCTCTTTAGTAGCAGAATCAACCTTCTCTTTCTTCTCGGCTCCACCCAACTCCTCCATCTCTCCGGCCACCGCCATCACATCGTTGCGACGTTCGCGCACGAATCCACAGTGCGGACATATATCAGCCGCAGTCCACAATGAACCACAACGTGGGCACTTTGCCGCTTCCTTCTCCGATACTGATGGCTCCTTCTTTGGCTTGTCGCGCTCGTCGAGAGAGTCGACGCCTTCGGTGTAAAGTTGCTCCCACTCATCAAGGAAGCGCAGGAAGTTGCCGCTATGGTCCAGCCAGATTGCGGAGGATTTGTCTGCATGTGGGCGCATCACACGACCCAACTGCTGAACGTGTGAACTGAATGATTTGGTGAATGGTCTGGCAGATATGCCAATCATAACGTCAGCTTGGTCGAAGCCCTTGGTCAGGATGTCGGTCGCGATGATTCCGTCGATTGTCGACTCGTTCTTGGCGAATTCTGCTAGGACCTGTTCCTTGTACTCATCATCATCCTTGTAGCTGATGGAGACGAAGTTGTAGCCGGCCTCAGCAAACTTGCGGGACAGATCTTCACCATGCGCAACACCAGCAGAGAATACGATTGTCTTGCGTGGACCGCCGAAGATTTCATGCGTCTTCGATACCCACTCACTCACAACGTCTCCGGTGATTTTAATGCCGCGCGTGATGGCCTCTGATTGAGACCATTCACCAGCCACCTTCTTCGCGCCGGTCATATCGATTTCCTTGGCGATGAATACACGCAATGGCGCGAGCTGTCCAGAGTCCACAAGCTCTCGAGTCGTCGCACCGCACACCACGTTCGAGTAGATGCTTCCTAGCCCTGCTGTAAATGGCGATGCGGACAATCCGACCACGCGGATGTGCGGGTAGTTTTTGATGAACTCTATGATGGAGCTGCGCAACGTGTGCGCCTCATCCACC
>JBGSIP010001047.1:0-1680 GCA_041742495.1 Planctomycetaceae bacterium | reverse complement strand
TGCAAACGGAATCGGCCTCGGCAAGGAGCAGATAGTTGCCGAAACTGACTGAGACGGGACTGCTCACACTTCCGATGCCGCCCAATGATCTGAATGTGTCGATCCAGTTGGTGGCCGTTACAGACCCATAGAAGTCACCATCGCAGAGTAACGCCGTGATGTTGCCCTGCAACGGCGATGCGGCGATTGCAGATATCGATGCAAAGACATCACCCGTGTACCCCGTGATACCAGGGTTCTTTTTTACGCTGATCGTGCCGATGTCTGCGGCAGAGATAGAGGCCGGAGCGCTCGAGCTGAACCCGAGCTGACCAATATCGGTCGCGCTCACGAATATTGGCGCATTCCCGCTTACGCGCTGAATACTCCCGAGTTTTGGAATGGTGTCGAAGGGATAGCTCTGTGGGGAGATGTTAATGATAACATATCCGGTCGTGACGCCCGACTCGCGAGTCGCGTTAATGTTAACATGTTTGATTGAATCAAGCGGCAGGTCTGCGCGAAAAAAAAACCAACGCCCCGTTGCAGCTCACCGTAGCATTGATGTCCACTTCCCACGCTTGATCCGCGGTATTCCACACGCTTGTCGCCGAGTGCGTCCCGCAGCCGCTCCTGGTAACGACAATGTTCGCCGAAGCAACCGGCGCCGCTCCGAATAGCATGACCAGAGCAGCAATCAACTTCCTCATTGGCGACTCCTTCTTCGATAGCACGACATGATAAATAAACAGAGACAGCCGGGCTCGGGAACTGCCGATGCAATTCTGAAGCCTACCGCGTATGCGCCCGGTGCCAAAATATACCCCGTCCAGTCCGGACGGTCTTTGAAAGTCCATTCCCCGCTCCTGATCTGCGAACCCAGGACACGCCTTCCGTTCGCCACCAAGTCCTCCATCCATTCCTCTTCTCCTCCCGACACCTCCAGCAGCCCCCACGGGCTGAACACCTCGGGGTACGTTCCCACCGGGTACGCGATCGGGAAAGAAGGGAAGAAGATCCCCGCGCTGGTCTGCCCGCCGTCGGAAGGCAGCCCGCTCACCAGGACCTCATCGCTGCGGTTGGGGCCGTGCCAGTAGCCCTCCTGCCCGGGCCCGTAACGGTCGGGGTCGTAGAACGCCGCCTTGATCCACTCATCGTGCGAGGGGATCCAGTACTTCGCCCCCGGCGACCGCGTCGCCTGCTCATCCGGGCCGCCGAACGGGTCGGTCGAGAACGTGGAGGTGTCGTACGCCCCCGACTCGAACGCCCACCGCTCCAGCACTTTCTCGTTGTGCAGCCAGTTGCAGTACCGGGCCGCCATCCGCCACATCATGGAGGCCGGCGCCAGCTCCGCGCCCGGATCAATCCGGTACCCGCCGGGCCCGGGCTGGATACCGAGCCCCGTAAACCCCGGATCGGCCGGGTGCCCCGTCCAGTAGGGCGCATAGGCATTCACGAACTCCAGCCACTGGGTGTTGGTGAGCTCGGTGCGCCCGATGCGGTACTCGTACCCCACCGCGCCGACCCGCAGCCCCGGGTTCACCGGGACTTCCGAATCCCGCGTGGCCCGGTTGCCGGGCGCCCCCACCGTGGCCCAGTCAATCCCGTAGTCGGGCGGCGGGCTTGCGTGAACATGAGCCGCGAGCAGCAGGCCCGCGAGCTGGGCCGCAAAGCCGATGGTGAACTTCAACGTGTGCCTCC
>JBGSIP010001046.1:0-2244 GCA_041742495.1 Planctomycetaceae bacterium | reverse complement strand
TGACCCAGAATGACATAGGGATGCTCCACCGGCTTACTCCCCAGCCATCCCAGAAGGAGGCTATCGAACAGTATAAACCAAAACAGAAGGTGGGAAAGGGGCCTAAATCCATTGGCACGCACCTCCGGCCTAGCCACATAGGGAAGGAGGAGCAGGGAAACTATGGCAAAGGCAAGGGCCACCACCCCCATAAGCTTATCGGGTATGGCGCGGAGTATGGCGTAGAAGGGTAGAAAATACCACTCGGGGACTATGTGGGCCGGAGTCACCATGGGGTTAGCGGGTATGTAGTTATCGGGGTGGCCCAGGGCATCGGGGGCGAAGAACAGAAATAGGGAAAAAAGGGCAAAAAAAACCACCACTCCGTAGAGATCCTTCACCACATAGTAGGGGTAGAAGGGGATGGAATCTTTGGCAAAGTCAATGCCGAGGGGATTATTGGATTTATGGGTATGGAGGAGTACCAGGTGGAGGGCGACCAACCCAACTATGGCAAAGGGAAAAAGGTAGTGTAAGCTAAAAAATCTATTTAGGGTAGCGTTATCCACCGAATATCCCCCCCAAATCCAGACTACGACGGAAGTACCAACCCGGGGAATGGCCGATACCAAATTGGTTATTACGGTAGCAGCCCAGAAGCTCATCTGACCCCAGGGAAGTACGTAACCCATGAAGGCGGTTAGGATCATTAGTAGCAAAATAACGACCCCCACCCCCCAGAGCAGTTGGCGGGGGTGGACATAGGAACCGTAGTAGAGACCCCTAAGGGTATGGGCGTAGACGACGATGAAAAACATGGAAGCCCCATTGGCATGCACATAGCGGAGGAACCATCCGGCATTGACGTCCCGCATAATATGTTCGACACTGGCAAAGGCAAGGCTCTGTTCGGGAACGTAGTGCATGGCAAGGAATATACCGGTCAGTAGCTGCACCCCCAGGCAAACCATGGCGTAGATGCCAAAATTCCACATATAGGTTAGGTTGGCCGGAGAGGGGTAGGTTACGGCCGTATGGTAGAGGGTAGATAGGAGGGAGGAGCTTTTTACGAACCTCATGGGAGAAACAAATTTGGAATAGTAATTATTTTAAACCGCTATGGGAGGAATCCTAGGGGTAATGGGAGTCGAACCCACACGGCCGGGGCCACCAGATCCTAAATCTGGCGCGTCTACCAGTTCCGCCATACCCCCTAGGGGATTCCGAAGGCAAGGCCCTACCTACCGCCCCACCAGTAGATGGAAACGAAGAGGAAAAGCCAGACAACGTCGACGAAGTGCCAATACCAGGCGGCCGCCTCGAAGCCAATGTGGTGGTGGCGGGTAAAGTGGTGGCGGAGGAGGCGGAGGTAGCAAACGAATATAAATAGGGTACCTACTATGACATGGAAACCGTGGAAACCGGTCGCCATAAAGAAGGTAGAACCGTAGATACCATCGTTTATGCTGAAGGTGGATTCCCTATACTCCGAAACCTGCACCGCCGTGAAAAAAAGGGCTAGAAGTACGGTGTAGACCATATACCCCCTAGCGGAAAGGGCATCCCCCCTAACCAGATAGTGGTGGGTTGCGGTAATGGTAGCACCCGAAAGGAGGAGTATATAGGTATTTAGGAGGGGTACACCCCAGGGGTTGAAGGCCGCTATGCCCTCGGGAGGCCAAACGCAGCCGATCTCAACGGCGGGGGAGAGGCTGGAATGGAAAAAAGCCCAAAAGAAGGCAAAGAAAAACATAACCTCGGAAACGATGAAAAGTATGAATCCGAGGCGGAGTCCCCTCTGGACGGATCTGGTATGCCTACCCTCGAAGGTGGCCTCCCGGATGACGTCCCTCCACCAGAGCGCCATGCAGTAGAGAAGGGAGAGAAGTCCGTAGGAAAAAAATTCAAAACCATAGTAGTAACCGTGCATGTACAGGGTGGCACCCACGGCAACGGAAAAGGCGCACCAGGCCGTTAGGAAGGGCCAGGGGCTGGGGGAAACCATATGGAAAGGGTGGTATTTTTTTCCACTAAGGGGGAGGAAGGTTAGCCCCCCCCCTGCATTATTGGTAAAAATCATGGAACCGATGGTAAAAACTAAATTGGGAAAAACGGTACACCAGTTACCGAATGCGGGCCCGTAATTTAACGGCTAGAATGGCCGCTTGATAAGCGGTAGGCGGTGGTTCGACTCCACCCGGGCCCAAAGAAATCCTATCCGTCAATGGCCGGGGTGGTAGGAATCGTTGGCGTAGATGCAGAGAA
>JBGSIP010001045.1:0-2544 GCA_041742495.1 Planctomycetaceae bacterium | reverse complement strand
GTCGCTCCATTCCTCGCCGCGGTAGTTGGCGATCGCCGCCTGCAGCGCCTCGCGTCCCATCACCGAGCAGTGCATCTTCTCCGGCGGCAGGCCGTCCAGATAATCGGCGATGTCCTGGTTGCTCACCTTCAGCGCATCGTCCAGCTTCATGCCCTTGATGATTTCAGTCAGCGCCGACGACGACGCGATGGCCGAGCCGCAGCCGAAGGTCTGAAAGTGGGCATCCTGGATGGTCTCCGTTTCCGGGTCCACCTTCAGCATCAGGCGCAGCGCGTCGCCGCACGAGATGGAACCCACTTCGCCTACCGCGTTGGCCTCGGGCAGCACCCCGGCGTTGCGCGGCTCGAAGAAATGTTCCTTGACCTTGTCCGAGTAATCCCACATGGCTGTCTCCTGACTTACGCAGAGAAGGAAGAACCGCACGCGCAACTGGCCGTCGCGTTGGGGTTCTCGAATTTGAAGCCGGAGCCGTTCAGGCTGTCGACGAAATCCACCGTCACGCCGTCCAGCATCGGGGCGGAGAAGGGATCGATCAGCAGCTTCACGCCGCCCACTGCAACTTCCACGTCATCCTCGGCCCTGGCTTCTTCCAGCCGCATGCCGTACTGAAAGCCGGAGCAGCCGCCGCCCGAAATCGAGATGCGTAGTCCCGCCACCGGCGTGTCGGAACCTTTGATGAATTTCTCTACAGCAGAGAGTGCGCTGGGGGTAAGAGTAAGCATGGTTTGCCTCCTGGCAGGGTGAAGGGGATACACCCCGAATATCGCAAGCCCCATGCCAACCCCGTGTCATACAACAAGCCATTGTTTTATCTATCGATTGTTGCGGCCAGCCGCTCAACCCCCGTGTGCGGAACCCAACCGGAAGGGGGGCTTGTAGGGTTTGCAACATTGGCTAGCCAGCGTGGGATGGCTCGACGGGGTACAGGCGGTCACCGCCCACCCCACCCCGCATCCGTCACACCGGCGAACGCCGGTGTCCAGTCAAACGCACTGGATTCCGGCTTTCGCCGGAATGATCACGCAAAAAATACCGGACCAGACCAATGGGCGGCCAGAGAGGTCCAGTGTGGTTTACGGCAACGCCTCAGGCTTGGCGCGCCGCTTGCTAGTTGCTATTCAGGAAGCGCTGAGCGGTTGCCGTTCGCCCTGAGCCTGTCGAAGGGCTCTCCGCAAACAGCAGACTTGATCAGAGCCCACTTAATCCGGCGCGCTCTGCGCCGCCGTCATCGAACAAAGGAACCCACCATGGCCCGCATCGGCATATTTTTCGGCAGCAACACCGGCAACACCCGCAAGATCGCCAAAATGATCAAGAAGCGTTTTCCCGACGACGATCTGATGGCCGACGCGCTCAACGTCAACAAGGCCACGCCGGAATTGATCGCCGGCTACGACCACCTCATCCTCGGCACCCCCACCCTGGGCGAAGGCCAGATGCCCGGCCTGGACGCCGACTGCCAGCAAGAGAGCTGGGCCGAATTCCTGCCCCGCCTCGCCGACGTCGACTTCAGCGGCAAGACCGTTGCCCTCTACGGCCTGGGCGACCAGGAGAAATACCCCGACAACTTCGTCGATGCCCTGGGCGATCTGTATGAATTTGTGAAATCGCGCGGCGCCAAAGTCGTCGGATTCTGGCCCACCGACGGCTACGACTACATCGCGTCGAAGGCGGAAATCGACGGCGAATTCGTCGGCTTGGTGCAGGACCTGGACAACCAGAAGATGCTGCTGGAGGACAGGCTGGAGACGTGGCTGCTGTTGATTGCGGGGGAGTTTGGGTTGGTTTTGAAGTGAGGTGCGAGCAGGTTTGAATGTTCGGGTCTGAGGTGGGAATTCCCTGAGGGACGGCGTCGGACATTTTGGTGGTTGGGGGCGGACCAAGTTGCCGCCTTTGTTTAATGAGGGGCAGGCGGTAAAGTAGCCGCCTTTCGGTGCCTGGCACTCCGCCACCAAGAAATAACCGCATGGCCCTCAAAAAATCCGAACTCTATTCCTCGCTCTGGTCGAGCTGCGACGAACTGCGCGGCGGCATGGACGCCAGCCAGTACAAGGATTACGTACTCGTCCTGCTGTTCATCAAGTACGTCAGCGACAAATACGCCGGCCAGCCCTTCGCCCCCATCACCATCCCCACGGGCGCGAGCTTCAAGGACATGATCGCGCTCAAGGGCAAGCCAGACATCGGCGACCAGATCAACAAAAAAATCGTCGCCCCGCTGGCCAACGCCAACAAGCTGTCCGACATGCCGGACTTCAACGATGCCAACAAGCTCGGCAGCGGCAAGGAGATGGTGGATCGGCTCACCAACCTGATCGCAATGTTCGAGAACAAGGCGCTCGATTTTTCGAAGAACCGCGCCGAAGGCGACGACATCCTGGGCGACGCCTACGAATACCTGATGCGCCACTTCGCCACCGAAAGCGGCAAGAGCAAGGGCCAGTTCTACACACCTGCGGAAGTCAGCCGAATCATCGCCCAGATTCTTGGTGTACGCACAGCCAAGACATCCGCCAGCACCACCGTTTACGACCCGACCTGCGG
>JBGSIP010001044.1:0-2376 GCA_041742495.1 Planctomycetaceae bacterium | reverse complement strand
TTGATGATCTCGGCGCCTTGCTCGGTGTCGGGAACCTTGTCCACCTCGTCGAACAGCATTACCTGTGACATGGACCCGCCTCGCACGAGGGCGCGCACGATCGCGCCAGGTTCGCTCCCCGTGTAGCAGTACGAATGTCCCTTCAAAGTCGAAGAGTTGGTCGCGCCGCCCAAGGCGAAGTACGAGTAGGGCATGCCCATGGCGGCAGACACGGCTTGGTGGACGAACACAGTCTTGCCCGACCCTTTGGGCCCGCAGATCATGACAGACATGCCTTTGGATCCGGCATTGGTCGCCATCTGCGCTACTGCGCGCATGACCTCCTGCTTGGCTTTGGCGTGGCCGTAAACCTTGGCGTCGAGCATCTCTCGATGACGCCGCATCACGTCCTTAATGAGGTCTCCTGCGCTCGGCCCCGCATACTTTCCGAACGGAATCGACGTCAGCACCCGAAGATACTCGATGCGCTTCTGGGCGTCCTCTCCTCCGCAGCGGATCTGCTCGCAATACCGCAGCATGCGTGACTTCACCGCTGGTTTCAAGGGCAGTTTGAGCACCGCGAACCGGAGCGGCTCCGCCGGCGTCGCAGCATTTGCCTCATGCTCCATGGCGGCGAGCTCTTCCCGGCGTTGCTTGCTTTGGCCTTTCAGGTACGCGAGTTCGGCAGCGTCGTACTTGATCTTGGGGGCTTTCTTGCAGGGTCTAACCTTGGGGGCTTTCTTGCAGGGTCTGCCCTTGGCGTCACCGTCTTGCAGGCGTGATTTTGTCATCTCTACGTAGTTCGCTGAAGGCACTTGCACCCGTCAATTTTTCTTACGAGTTTGAGTTAGCACGATCCCCCATTTTTTAGGGCGACCTAGGTCTACTCCGAGGTGTCGTTGCCGTACATAGCCATGACGTTCTCGAACGACCAAAGCATAGCCATCTTGGTTTCGGACCTCAGGCCGGACTCGATGTCGGTCAGGAGGCATCTGCCATTCTGCAGGGGCGAGCCGCCTTCTTCGAGCTCACCCGCAGCCCTGAGCTGCGCGACATGGCGTTCGGTACGCTCCTTGGCCTTCTGGTTGATGAGGCGGTTCAGAAGCTTTTTGGCCTGGACCATCTCCTTCGAGAGCGCGTTGATGCGCTCGCAGCAGTCCTTGATTTCCTTCATGTCGGCAGAGTCCATTTTGAAAGGCTTTCAATTCGATGCTAGAGCTTCTCAGGGGGGTGATGCTCGTGCGAACAGGGGGCGTCAATTTTTTTGCGGAGCGCGTCTAACACAAGACCCGTCCGTACGGACGACGATGTCTCTTATTCGACGCGGGGTGGGGTACGCGCCAGCTGTGGTGGCCTCGGTCCAGCGCCGCAGGCCATGATGTTCATGTCCGAGGTGCGTCCAAACTATCCCGAAACTCATGTATCTCCGGGGAAAGCGACCATGACCGACAAGGTCACAGGCCTGGACCGGCGGCAGCTCGTGGCCAAGATCGCTCACGACATCACCAAGTATTCCGCGACTGACCAGCAGGTCAAGCTCTCGCTCCTGCAGGAGCTGATCATCGTTCTCCTCGCGGACTCCGAAAGCTCGATGCACGCGAAGCTGAAGTCGATTCAATGCCACTTCTCCAGCGAAAACGTGACCGGGTGGCTGGACGCGATGATGGCCGCGTATCTGCGGTCCGATGGCGGCGCTGAGGCGTTCGGGTCGTTGACACCAGAGCAAGTCGCCGCGCCGTATTGATGCAACGGACACCGGCTATCTGGGGCGTCAGCGTCCTTAGTCCACGCGGCCCTTGACGCGGGCCGCTGGCGTACCCGTTGTACAACGCCTTCATCGCCAAGACCCAGCTCTGGTACATGTTGGGACACCCTCCTGGCTCTGTTCGCCAACTTCTACGTGCGCAAGTACGGAGCGGATCACCAAATTGCAAACACCGCAAAATGGCACGCCATGAGACAAGCCCATGGCGTCTTAACGGGTGTGACCTTCACCCGGTGACGTACATCCACGTCAAACTGTTCCCAGAGAAGCAGTCCGGAGGAAGATGTTCCTCCCTGCTGCCACATCGCGATCCAGCCCCAAGCCGCAGTGGGAGCAAGAGACCGTCTTGGCGCCTCCCACGTCCATCGCATGGCCGCATCCGGTGCACGTCTTAGTCGTCCAAGCCTCAGACACCAGAACCACGTTCACCCCTCGCCGGCACCCGTACTCCATGAGCTTGTTCCGGAACTCAGAGTGGGCGAAGGTCATGAGGTTGCGGACCGCCTTGCTGTTGATGGTCCTCCCCGCCAGGCTGGTCATCTGAGGGGCATGGAACTCGGGAATGAAGACGTTCTGGAAGTTGTCGCACAAAAACCGACAGGTTTTGCGATGGACGTCTCTGACGATGTCAT
>JBGSIP010001043.1:0-2422 GCA_041742495.1 Planctomycetaceae bacterium | reverse complement strand
ATGCCGCCGACTCGTCTGCCGCCCAGCGCTACATTGCTGCCGATGGTACTGACATCACCGCTATGGTGCAGTGTTTGCCCAAGGAGCTTAGCCAACGCAACCTCGACCGCGCCCTGCAAGAGTCACAGAATGACTTTTTAGAAAAAGTCTTTGATGTCAAAGATAACTACGACGACTACAAACTGGACTCAACCGAAATTGCTTATCTAGGCTGCGTTGAAAGTAAAGGCGTGACCCCCCAGGTCAAGCGCTAAGCTGCCAGTTGAGGAATCTGCGAGTCAACGGGTAACCGCACAGCCCGCAGATTCCCAGAGGCTTTGACCCAGGCTGCCTATCAAGTCCAGGAAAAGCCCAGGAAATAAAGCCACAGAAACGCAATGCAGCGTTCCTTCTCAGGAAATATCGTGAATTTCTGGGCTATTGAATACGTGGGCGAATCTGAAGGCGATCGCCCTCTAATTCTCTGACCCGACCGTTGATCTCAACATTAATATTTCTCAATTCCCAGAACCCTAGCGAGTAGGGTTCTGGGGTCTTCATTTAGAGATCCGGCGACCGTCTTTTGCGACTGCTGGGACAGGTTTTGCCTGTGGGGAGGGCGATCGCCACGTACTGAACCCTTTGCCGCATAGGCAACCTGAAACTGACAGTGACTGGTTCGGTGTTGGCGTGGCAAATCGGCTTTACCCTCGCTGGGCAGTATTCTAGTACCCACCGCCATTGCCTTCGGCTATGCTGGGTAGCTGCCAACACGATGCAATCTGAGGATTCCATGGCACGATTCCACGCCCAGGACTGGCAGATCGAATTTAACAACCTGATGCGCGGCATTGCCGGGGCATTTTTGTTTGGTGCCCCTTTTCTCTACACCATGGAGGTGTGGTGGAAGGGCAACTTTACCGCGCCGCCGAGAATGCTGCTGATTTTGGGCATCGCCTACCTAGCCCTGATATTGCTGAATATTAAAGGTGGGTTTCGGGCTGAGCAGTCCCGCAGTTGGGTGCAAATTTTGGCCGAAAGCGCGGAGGGGCTGGCGATCGCCCTGCTAACCGCCACGCTTAGCCTGTCGCTGCTAGGCATCCTACGCTTTGAGACTGGGGTAGACGCCGTGCTGGGCCGAGTGATTACCCTGTCGCTACCCTTTGCCATTGGGGTGGGCATCGCCAATAACCTTCTGCTCAAACCCAACGATGCAGACGAAGACGAAGACCAAACCCGCGCTCCCCTTCCTTCTCACCCCTGGCGCAGCACCCTGTCAGATGCTGGAGCTGCGCTGCTGGGGGCGATCATCATTGGTTCTTCCATCGCCCCCACCGACGAAATTCCAATGATTGCCAGCTCCCTCTCGCCCGTGCGCCTGCTGCTGATTATGGCTAGCTCGCTGTTGCTGTCTTACATCATCGTGTTTCAAGCCAATTTTGGGGCGCAGCAGCAGCGGCGATCGCATCGTGGTTTTTTTCAAAGCCCGGTCAGCGAAACCCTGGCGGCTTACCTGATTTCCCTGGCGATTTCAATGCTGATGCTGTGGCTGTTTCAGGTCATTCGCGTGGGTGACCCGGTTAACCAGTGGGTGAGCTATATCATCGTATTGGGCCTGCCCGCTACCATCGGCGGCGCAGCAGGCCGCCTGGCTGTATAACCCTGCAATGCCTATGTCCGACCCCTCTAAAAAGCCCATCCGCAACCGAGCCGAATGGGTTTCCCTCGGCATTTCCCTCGTGCTGCTGTCGGCGGTGGTGGGCACGGTGCTTTCGCTCTGGCTCCACCCATCGCTCAAGCCCGCTGAGTTTATGGTAGAGCTGGGCCAGGTGCGCACCGCCAACGGCCACTACTACCTGCCCGTCACCGTCAAAAATGAAGGCGACGCCACCGCTGCCCAGGTCACCGTCGAAGGCAGCCTCGATGCCGCCCCCGATGACGAAATCGCCACCACCACCTTCGACTTCGTCCCCGCTCGCTCCGACGCCGAAGGGATCCTGATCTTTAGCCAAGAGCCTTCAGGGGCCACCGTGCGCGTGATCAGCTATCAAGAACCCTAACGGAGAACAGCTGGGTCAATGTTCTAGCCCTGTGGCTGGGTGCTCATCTAGCCCGCCCAAATTCAGAGCGGCGGATGAACAGCCTAATCCCCGTGTCATACATCAAGACCGATGTAGGGACGCCAATGATCTGGCGCACCAAGCGTTTGATCCGAGCCTTGACGGTGACACGGGCGATCGCCCACCTTAGGAACTCTTGTAGGAACTCTTGTATTAAGCTGATACAGCCTGCTGTTTCTGCCCTACTATGCCCAAGCCATCCTCCTTATTTCCTGCCGATGAGGACTATGCGGCGTTCCTCAACAACCTCAAGGGTCATATCCGCAAAGCCCAAGTCAAAGCAGCCCTGACGGTCAACCAAGAGCTGGTCATGCTCTACTGGC
>JBGSIP010001042.1:0-1790 GCA_041742495.1 Planctomycetaceae bacterium | reverse complement strand
GTTTTCTGTTTCTGTCCACCACCATGCTCTGCCGCCTGTGCTAACACCGGTACCAGTAATGCGGCCAATAAAGCAATTTTGCGCATCATGCCCCCTTCTTCTCGCCCAATGCCGGCTTCTCATAGAGCCGGATCAGGATGAATTTTCCGTTATCGAATCGGTATTCAATGATGTAGACCTTCAGGACGTCTTCCGCCTTCTGATCCACCATGTAGGTTTTCTTGGTGCCGGTGACTTCCAGTCGGTGTTTCTCGCTGTCATTGTTGATGGCATGGATGTAAAAGGCGCTTGATGCCTTGGTGTTTTCAATTTTATCCGCCAACTCGTACAGCTCTTTCCGGGAAGCCTGAAACTCTGCCGGATCATAAACGGCCAGCAGTTCGCTGAACTGCGACCGGGCATTGACGGGGTTATACGTAAGAGCCAGATTCATAATGTAGCGGGTGAACTCCTTGAGATACTCATCAGAAGCCTTGTCGCCTGAGACCGAGATCCTGGAATTTATGGTCGGGGGGACGAGGATTACCCGCTGGCCGTTCAAGGCAATGAACAATCCGGCGGTGTTTATAACAACGGCAATACCCAGCGCCACGACGACGAACTTGAGCAGCCGGTTTTCGGCGAATACATTGGAACTTTTTTGCAGAAATATATCGAGGTTCACTTCTTCACTCCCACTGTGGTGGTTATTCCAGAAAATCTCTTTCGAAAAACTGCGGGTATCCCTTCATCGGGGCCAGGCCGAGAAAATAGAGGATGTGGCGTAAAAACCCACGCGGGTACTGTCTTTTGAAGCGGCTGTAGGCCCACGGCACGACAATCATGACCAGCCAGAAATACCCCCCGTACTGTTGGGCGAAGATAAAACTCGCCGTCATGATTGCCAGATCATCCGGTTCAAACCAGAGAACCTGAAAAGGCTGTGTCAGGTATTGGGGAAACTTGCGGATCACGTTTTATCACCATAGAAACTGCGAAATACCATGAGGGCCTGCGAGCCCCCCTGGTTGCTGTCAGATAATCATTCCGAGAGAGGTGACGATCTTGTCAGAGTTGATGACGAGAACACCCCCCAGAATGCAGAGGACTGCTGGCACCAGCTTTTGCTGGATCATGACGACGACGCCGGCAATGATGGCAAGAACCCCGGCGATAGCGCCGAAGGGACCTTTGAGAATATTGTTTATGAAGAAGTCATAGGCCTCGTAGCCGAATGAACCTGCTACCGGAGCGACAAGGGCCATGGCCTGGGATGCCGCCAGCGTCACGATCATCGCGACGACAGTCATAAGAAGCATTTTTCGATTGTGCATTCATTTCTCCTTTGTGCTTTTGTTGTGATAGTCAGTCTGACTGCAGGATTGATTCAACGCGATTCCGGTCCACTCACCCCCTTTCCCTTGTCGAGCAAACCGGATATCCGTTGGAGGTCGGCGCCATTCACATGAACACCATCGATCCAGAGTGCCGGTGTTCCTCGTACGCCAATCCCGGAGGCAATTTTCTCCATCTCTTCCAATTGCGACTGCTGGACACCTTCGGCAACAGGTATTGGTTTGCCATCAAATTCTCCTCCGAACACCTCATGGAAAGCTTTCTGCCTGTCGGTATGAGACAGGATGTAACGGGCCTTCTTTTCTGCATCAGGGTGGATCTTGCGGAGCGGGACGAAATAGACGTAGCGGGTTACATCTGTTCGTTTGGCAAGGAAGCTATCAACTTTGCGGCAATAGGGACAGTCGGGGTCGGTAATCTCGATTACCTTCTTGGGCCCGGTACCGATTTTCAGG
>JBGSIP010001041.1:0-2023 GCA_041742495.1 Planctomycetaceae bacterium | reverse complement strand
CACCGACGACGAATACAACGAGTTCTACAAGCACGTCGCCCACGACTTCGAGCCGCCGCTCGCCTGGTCGCACAACCGCGTCGAGGGCAAGCAGGAATACATCTCGCTGCTCTACGTGCCCTCGCACGCGCCGTTCGACCTGTACGACCGCGAGAAGCGCCACGGCATCAAGCTCTACGTGCGCCGCGTCTTCATCATGGACGACGCAGAGCAGCTGATGCCGCAATACCTGCGCTTCGTCCGCGGCGTGATCGACTCGGCCGATCTACCCCTCAACGTCTCGCGCGAAATCCTGCAGTCGAGCCGCGACATCGATGCAATCAAGAATGGCTCGGTGAAGAAGGTGCTGGGCCTGCTGGAAGACCTGGCCGAAAACCAGCCGGAGAAATACGTCGAGTTCTGGAACGCCTTCGGCAAGGTGCTGAAGGAAGGCCCGGGCGAGGACTATGCGAATAAAGAGCGCATCGCCGCCCTGCTCCGCTTCGCCTCCACGCACACCGATACCGACGCGCAGGTGGTGTCGCTGAAGGACTACATCGGCCGCATGAAGGAAGGCCAGACCGCGATCTACACCATCACCGCCGACAGCTTCGCCGCCGCCCAGCACAGCCCGCACCTCGAAATCTTCCGCAAGAAAGGCATCGAAGTCCTGCTGCTGTCCGACCGCGTCGACGAATGGCTGATGAGCAACCTCACCGAGTTCGACGGCAAGCCCATCAAGTCCGTCGCCAAGGGCGGCCTCGACCTGGGTGCGCTGGAAGACGAAGCCGAGAAGACCGCGCAGAAGGAAGCCGAGGACGCCATGAAGCCTCTGGTCGATCGCATCAAGACCACGCTCGGCGAGCGCGTCAAGGACGTCCGCGTCACCCACCGCCTCACCGACTCGCCCGCCTGCCTCGTCACCGGCGAAGGCGACATGAGCGCCAACCTCGAACGCCTGCTCAAGGCCGCCGGCCAAGCCGCACCCACGGTGAAGCCCACGCTGGAAATCAACCCGTCACACGCATTGGTCACGCGGCTGAACAGCGAAACCGACGACGCCCGCTTCGCCGACTGGGCCAACCTGCTGTTCGAGCAGGCGCTGCTGGCGGAAGGCGGCCAGCTCGACGATCCGGCGAGCTTCGTGCGGCGGTTGAATGGGTTACTGGCGATGCTGCCAGGCTGAATATTAATAGGCCGTTCGTATTGAGCTTGTCGAAACATGAACGACCAGTCTGCACACAAGCGCGGCTGAGCGATCAGCCACGCTTTACGATTTGCGCATTTGGCCATTCCCAGTCTTGACCAAGGTTAGCACCCTTGCTAACCTTCGCGCATGGCGTTTTCCGTCGAATACTTCCACCAACGTGTGCTGGCCGAAATCGAGTCATGGCCCGTGGACGTTCTCGCGGACTACGCTCGCATCGTCGAATTGCTGATGGAACACGGCCCTAATCTAAAGCTGCCGTATTCCCGCGCATTCGGAGACGGTCTATTCGAATTGCGGCCACGCGGCCGCTCAGGCATCGGCCGCGCATTTTATTGTTTTCTCGTGGGCCGGCGCGTGATCGTGCTGCATGCCTTCATCAAGAAGTCGCAGCAAACGCCCGATCACGAAGTCAAAATCGCCCGCAAGCGATTGAAGGAGGTTCAAAATGGCTGACCTGAAATTCCAACCCGTGCGCCACGATCACAAGGCGTTCCTTGAAAAAGCATCCAAACGCCGGGGCTTTAGCAAAGCCTACGAAGCGCTAGAGGTCGAATACGCCCTCGCGCACGAAATGCTTGCTGCCCGAACCCGCGCCGGCCTCACTCAGGAGGCAGTCGCCACGCTGATGGGCACCACCAAAAGCGCAATTTCGCGCCTGGAATCCGCCGGCAAGCATGCGCCATCGGTAGCTTCGCTCAAGCGCTATGCAGAGGCTGTGGGATGTACTCTCAAGATCGAGCTGGTTCCTGCGGATCGCAAGCGTCGAAAGAACGTGAAGCCCGATCTCCAGCAAGATGCGGCGTGAATTCAATCCGACCCTGGCCCCTTTGATTC
>JBGSIP010001040.1:0-1640 GCA_041742495.1 Planctomycetaceae bacterium | reverse complement strand
AGGATGTTCTTGCCCTCGTTGCGCGCCTTCACCATGCATTCGAGCGCCACCCGGTTGGCCACGGCGCCGGCCTGGATGCCCTGCGGGTGCCCGATGGTGCCGCCACCGAACTGCAGCACGACGTCGTCGCCGAAGAGATCGATCAGCTGGTGCATCTGGCCGGCATGAATGCCGCCGCTCGCGACCGGCATGACCTTCTTGAGATCGGCCCAGTCCTGGTCGAAGAACAGGCCACGCGGCAGGTCCTGCTTCGTGAACGCTTCACGGCAGACGTTGTAATAGCCCTGCACCGTCATCGGATCGCCTTCGAGCTTGCCGACAGCGGTTCCCGCATGCAGGTGATCGACACCGGCGAGGCGCAGCCACTTCGCGATCACGCGGAAACTCACGCCGTGATTGCGCTGGCGCGTGTAGGTGCCGTGGCCGGCCCGGTGCATGTGCAGGATCATGTCGTGCTTGCGCGACCAGTTGGCAAGACTCTGGATCGCGCTCCATCCGACGATGAGGTCGATCATGATGATCACCGAGCCGAGTTCCTTGGCGAATTCCGCACGCTCGTAGATGTCCTCCATCGTCGCGCCCGTCACGTTGAGGTAACTGCCCTTGACCTCGCCGGTGGCGGCGCTCGCCTTGTTCGCGCCGTCCATGACGTAGAGGAAGCGGTCGCGCCAGTGCATGAAGGGTTGGGAGTTGATGTTCTCGTCGTCCTTCATGAAATCGAGGCCGCCCTTGAGGCCTTCGTAAATCACGCGGCCGTAGTTGCGGCCCGACAGCCCGAGCTTGGGCTTGGTGGTCGCGCCGAGCAGCGGGCGACCGAACTTGTCGAGACGCTCGCGTTCGACGATGAGACCGGTCGGCGGCCCCTTGAAGGTTTTCACGTAGGCCACCGGAATGCGGATGTCCTCGAGGCGTGCGGCGGCGAGCGGCTTGAAGGAGAACACGTTGCCGATGAGGCTCGCGGTCATGTTCGCGATCGAGCCCTCCTCGAACAGCGAGAGGTCGTAGGCGACCCACGCGAAGAACTGCCCCGGACGGCCCGGCACCGGCTCCACTTTGTAGGCCTTGGCCCGGTAGCGGTCACAGGCGGTGAGGCGGTCGGTCCACACCACGGTCCAGGTGGCGGTGCTCGATTCGCCGGCGACGGCGGCGGCGGCTTCGACCGGGTCGACGCCGTCCTGCGGCGTGATGCGGAAGAGGCAGATGACATCGGTGTCCTTGGGCTGGTAGTCGGCGTCCCAGTAGCCCATCTGGCGGTACTTGAGGACGCCCGCACGGTAGCGTTCCTTGGAGTCCTTGATGGCGCCGGCATCGGCTGGTGGATTCACGCGGCCCTCCTGGGGGGTGCTTTGATGTGCTGCCGACTGTATGGGGCGTACTTTATTAAGGTAAATTCAAACCTCCTTCACAGAAGATTCAAAAAAACTTAACCGATGCCGATCCGGAACATCTCGATGCGCCAGATCCAGCTCTTCGTCGAAGTGGCGCGACGGCAGAGCTTCGTGCGCACGGCCGAGGCCATGCACCTGACACCGCCGGCCGTGACCATGCAAATCAAGGAGTTGGAGGCAGCAGTCGAGCTGCCGCTGTTCGATCGCCGCGGGCGCAGCGTGTCGCTGACCACGGCCGGCGAATACTTCCTC
>JBGSIP010001039.1:0-1580 GCA_041742495.1 Planctomycetaceae bacterium | reverse complement strand
GGTCGTGCCGTAGGCCGTCGATTCGATCAGCAGCGCGCGTCCGCCGCGCTTCTCGACCTCATGTCGCGCATTCAGGCCGGCAGTACCGGCGCCGACCACGGCAACGTCAACGTTCAGCCGCTCCATCACAATTCTCCAGGGAGTCGCTGCGCGAGTTCAGGCGGATCCGATCTCGCGGCGACCCAGCCAGTAAAAGAACGCGACCGATGTTACGAGATGGGGATTGGCAGGTCTGGAGCGCGACTTATTGAGCGTTCCCGGCCGCATTACGGGTGCCCGGAATCTTATTCGCCGTTACTGATAATGTGAAGGCGGCATTGAGAACGATCAGGGCACCGTGTCCTGCGGGTTGTGCAAGGTGCAGCCCGAATCCGGCAAACTGCCGCATTGCAACCGCCAAGAGGGCAATCCATGAGATCGCTCGTCCATCTGCTGTCACTCGTTGCCGTGCTGGGCAGTGCGGGCATCCCGGCGGCGGCGCGGGCACAGGCACAGACGCCCGAACCCAGCATGCGGTGGCTCGATTCGCTGCAGGTGGATCCGCAACTCATCGCGCGCGACGGCATGCAATCCATCAGCGCCGCGCTCAAGCTCACGCAGCGGGCGGCCATGCCCATGAAGGTCGATCTGGAACTCTCGGGTGCCACTCTGGTGCCCGACAATCCCCGCATGCAGCGGGTGGAATGCGTGTGGACCTACCGATCGATCTACCTCTCGCAGCGCGCAAAACGCGAGACCTTCCCCATCTACACCGGCACGCTGCAGCCGCGCGCCGGTACGCCACGTGCGACGGTGCTGAAGACCATCACCGTCGTGGCCCGCTATGGATCGGAACGCGTGTCCGCGACCTTCACGGTGAACTGCCCGCAGTGAGCCGAAATGGTGGGCCCGGTAGGATTCGAACCTACGACCGAGGGATTATGAGTCCCCTGCACTAACCGCTGTGCTACAGGCCCGCGGTCGCCGGGATTGTACTCAGTCGGCCGGTTCGATGCGCAGCAGTCGTCCGTTGTCTTCGTCCGTGAGCAGGTAGATCAGCCCGTCGGGGCCCTGCACGACGTCGCGGATGCGCTGGTCGATCACACCGCGCAGCAGGACCTCTTCGCGCACGACCTTGTCACCGTCGAGTTCCAGTCGCGAGAGCTGCTTGCTCTTCAGCCCGCCGACGAACGCATTGCCGCGCCATTCCGGGAAGCGGTCCCCGGTGTAGAACAGCAGGCCGCTGGTCGCGATCGAGGGCACCCAGTAGTGCACCGGTGGCTCGATGCCGGGCGCCGTGGGTGATTCACTGATCGTGGCACCCGAGTATTCCACGCCGTAGCTGACCTTCGGCCAGCCGTAATTGAGCCCGGCCAGCGTCCGGTTCAACTCGTCGCCGCCCTTCGGCCCGTGCTCGTTGGTCCACAGTTCACCGGTGCTGGGATGCAGCGCCGCGCCCTGGATGTTGCGATGCCCATACGACCAGATCTCCGGCCGCGCACCCTCCTTGCTGACGAACGGATTATCCTTCGGCACAGTCCCGTCGCGATTGATCCGGGCGATCTTGCCGAAATCGCTCCCCAGGTCCTGCGCCTGCACCC
>JBGSIP010001038.1:0-4514 GCA_041742495.1 Planctomycetaceae bacterium | reverse complement strand
GCTCTTCCGATCTCCAGATGGCGTAGTCAGTGCCGCCGACTAGGGTTGGCATCGTGATGGCGGTGTCGGCGACGAAGGTGATGACGGAACCTTCAACATATATACTGGTTCCGGCTTTTATAGATAGCGTATCCGCGCCTGTTTTGGCGAATGCGGGCGTTTCAGGGTCAGCTTTGTAAAGCAGCCCTGGTGTAGCACCACCGAGGCCAATCCACGATGCGCCGTCGTAACCCTCCCATTGGGAGAGTTCGGAGTTGCGCCGGATAGAACCAGCCGCGCCGTCTCGCTGTGCAGTTGTGCCGACTGGGAGTTGGGCAGAGCCAGTGGCAGAGGTCTTAGATACAAATAACCCAACAGCCCAATCGTACACAGACTTTACTGATGGGAATTTCACATTAGATGCTTGGTCGGTTACTACTGAGGTGGACTTGTTAGCTGTAGCTTCTTTCTCAGTATCAAGCTCGTTGATAGCGGCCTGGACTGTTGTAGCAGCGATATTCCCTGCTGGGGTGTTGACGATTGCCGTGGCAACCAATTGTTCGAACCTTACCGAATCTCCTGCTGTCGTCCCCGCTCCCAATCCAGTGAACTTGTATGTCGCCATTGGGATGTTGGCTGTGACAGTCGACGTTCCATCAGTCGCCAGTATCTTTGCTGCATTGAGTGTGGCCGCTTCAAGACCTGTCGCAGCTGCATTGACGCGGATGATTTTCAGTGCGTTGCCGGTGAGCGTCGGGAGCTTGTTGAATGCCAGTGCAATCGCGTTGAACTCAGAGCGAGCGGAGGCAGAGTCGCCGTTGGCTGAGTTGGCTGGGTAACCTGATGCGTTAAAATAGTCGCTCATTTGTTGCTCCTTGCGGAATTCACTTGAATGTAGTTAAGTTGCTCATTATTGTAGTTAAGTTGCTCATTTAAGCAACCCTCATTTCTTATCCATCTTGGATTCGAATTCTGCATTGAATCTGTCGTAGATTTCCTGCTCCTTCTTCTCCAACATCTTTATCTGCAGCCTTTTCTCAGCCAATGTCATCTTGCTCTGAGTGATTCTGTACAGCTCCTCCTTGTAATACTTGAGGGAAGTCGCATAGGCGGCAGAGAATTTGGCCAATCTAATCGCCGGCATATTCTCCTCGACGACATCCTGCAACGCTTCGATATTGGCAGGGTCGCGCGTGAGCTTGGCTCGAGACTTGGCTAGTGAGAATAGGTCGGCAGCCTCCTTCGTCTCCTCGAGGTTCTTGTAGTACAGGGAGCGAGAATCCTTGACGCCGCCTTCTCTTAAGAACTTGCGGAGCACTGGTATCTCATTCAGCTCCAAGTCGCCACCCTGCGCAGAGATTTGTCCGACCGCTACCGTATCTCCGATGAATCTACCGGCACCACCTGTCAGAGAAGTCACCCAATACTTAATGGTCTCTGGGGAAACATCTACAACCCCCTTGTTCAGAGCATCGCCACCAGTAGCCCCATTCATGAACTTGGCCATGTCTGCGTACCAAGTTCCGTAAGTTCCGCGATACATATTCTCAGAGTCAGGTTTCGCCTCAAGGTACTTGCGAGGTGTCATTGGAGTGCCGAGACCTGTCGTGCCTTCAGGACCTTCGTTAGGGGCGGCAGCCATCTTTAGGATAGTTGGGTAGACAGCATTCATTCGAACCTCACCGCCCTCGACTGGGTTTTCCAGTGGTGAGAAGTTGTTGAACAATGCATTGCCCATGCGAGCGGATTCTTTGCTGACGTCTGCGCCGTTCATGACGTTGGATAGCCCATTGCCTAGAGACCAGAAGACTCCGTATCCATAAGGCAGCGGGATGGTTATCTGTTTCTCCCCAAGGAAGAACACGATGTTCCTGTCCTTCACTTGGTCTGGGATGTTCTTCCAGCGGTCATCGTCGTCATCACCGCTTAGGGCTTGAGACAGGAAGTACGCCCCAGCAATCATCATCGCAACAGCGGCCTGTGCTTGGCCCTTATTCTTCGATTGAGTCAGGACGTTGAATAACCTTTGCGTACCTTGAATGTTTGGATTGAAGAAGAGGTATAGAGCGCCTGCTGTCGCCGTTACCTCACCCTTGCGGTTGAAGTTGACAGTAGACATCTTTGCTGCCTGCGCTGCTTTTGCATTGGACACCCCATTCTCTTTCAAGGTCACATAGGTAGCTACTCGAAGTGCATTTTCTGTCACAGCATTGACGCGCTGCATCAGCGTCAGGAAGTGGCCGATGACGGGTATCTCATGGAACACAGCTTGAGATGCTTTGGCTGAAGCTTTGAGGTTTGCGTAGCCCTTACTTCTACCCTTATCAATCTCTTCCTGTTTAACCCTGGCAAACGTGTCTACGCCCCCCGCAGCCTCGTTGTAGGAGTTCATGATGTCTGTGCCTATCCGCTCGATGTCCGAGAGGTAGGATCCCCCTGTAGACCCGCCTGCTGCACGGTAGTCTGATACCCATTGAGAAGACGAAGGGTCCTTGAATGAGCGGACAAGTTCTTTGAATGCCTTGGGGTAGTTCGCGAATATCTTCGCCGTCATCCCTACGCCATAGTCGCCAGTCAAGTTGATTGAACCAGCGAACAGGTCGCGCATCATGTTGACCAGTGCGAACTCTGGGTTGTATCCAGTGTAAGCGGCTGACAGCCAGCGATTGAATCCCTGCGCTGCTGATAGAACCATACCCACATGTTCCACACCCATGTTCGTGTAGGCTCTAGCCAATAGCTCGTCATTGATTTGCATCCGAACAGCTTGGCCATTAACGTACACGTTCACTTCATTGTCAGCCAACATCGGAGATGCCATCAAGACGACTGTGTCAGGCTCGTAGGAAGTTCTGATACCAAGGTCGAGCTTGTTCGTCCCTGCCTGCCCAGCCATTCTTTCGCGAGCACGACGTGCGTCATTCAGATTGTCGAAGACCTCCACGTCACTACCAAAGTAGGTGATGATGTAATGTGCTTGCCCTGACTTCATCACCTGACGCTTCTTAGGCTGGTCGATTGTGATGAGGTCAGGATTGTTTGCTTCCACTGCCATGCGGATTAGAGCTATACCTACCGCATTCTTTTCGGACAACTGAATAGCGCGCTCATGGTCACGCAGGATGTGTTGAATCACAGCCTCGTCACGGATGGAGTGGCCAAGGCGCTTCTTGGTCTTGCCATTTACGGATAAGCCTTTGCCTGTACCTACCTGCACGTCCTTGCCATCACCCTTCAGTGGGACGTAGTTTTTGTAGGTAGCTGCCCAAGCGTCGGCCATGTCCTGAGAGATGATGCCGGAGGAAACTAGGATGCCGCGAGTGTCTGTCGTGATACTTCTCCACTCGGATGCAATCTTGTCCAACTCTGCGAAGTTCTTCAGCTTCTTATACTCATCCAACACAGTCTTGGCCTCAGCGTCTGTCACGCCATTAGCGGTAGCTGTTGGGTCGTTGTGAATCTTCTGAATACGTTTGTTCGCCTCTGGAATATGAAGCGCTTCCATGTACTCAGCAACCTGCCACATTGAGAAGCCTGTCTTCTGCGTTCTCTCGATAAGAGGTTTCACTTTCTTGTCGCGGAAGTCTTCTGTGCGTGTCGAGACCTTGCCGTGCATATTGCCTTCAGCCATCCACACGTCAGCGGCTTCACTAATCGCATGCCCCTGTTCTTTCAGCCAATCACGAATGACTGCGAAGCGACGCATCTTGTCTTGTAATGTTCTAGCGACTGCATCCATCTTCGTTTCAGCAGGCGCTTGGTTGCCGGAGCGAGCGTATTTAGGGTAATCCTTAATTACAGCGACCTCTCCAGCTTTGGAGAACTCATCCAACATACCCCACAAATAGCCACGCAGATTATCGACATCTTGCACATATTCGGATGAGCCAAAACCTTCTTTGCTCAATTTACTCTTCACATCATCAAGCCATTGCACAACCATGCGCAAAAGTTTCCTGAAGGCGCTGGGGTTATCCTCGGCCATGCCAGCCAAGAACTCTGGGTCTGCGATAGCATCACCCAAGACATCGGCCAGCAACTCTTCTTCAGTTTGCCCTATCGTGTATTCTTGTCCTGCCGCCTGAAGGACTCCCTGATACTCTCCCGTATAGATCCCGGAAGTTCGTGCTTGACTAACAAGGCCTTGATAGGCTTCTTCTGACTGTCCTTTGATGTAGCGCAGGAGTTCATGTCCTGCAATCTGGACGAATCCGTGCTTTCCGTTGTATGGGTTGATGAAGATGTTGTTCCCGTGTTGCATTCCGAGGATTGGTGTTGCTTCGGAATTCTTCGGTGATACGTAGACAATATTAAGCCGTCCGGATATTTTTTGCAGAGCAGCATTGAGACCTCCGTCATTAAATTGGATTTGCTTGAAGGCATCATTAATTCCATCTTGTTTGTAGATGCTGGCATTGAGTTCATCAACAGCACGGCTAAACATCGGCAGACCTTCGACTTGCACCTTCTCACGAAGAAGTGGTGTGATGACAAAGCCATGTTGTTGCAATACATTTGTTTCTGTGTCGATAATC
>JBGSIP010001037.1:0-1894 GCA_041742495.1 Planctomycetaceae bacterium | reverse complement strand
CGCACTAGGTTAGATGAACATTTTCTCTATCACCATTTTCATCCTGAGGTGCAATTTCGGACATGATTAAAAAAATACTTCTTTGTTGTTGAATTTTTTTTTTTTTTTTCAGCTGAGGTGGATCCTGGTTCGGAGTCGTCTGACGCCGAGTCAGAGCCTGGTATCAATTTGAAGAGGAAGCAGAGGAGAAGCAGGACAACGTTCACAGCGTACCAGTTGGATGAGTTGGAGAAGGCTTTCGAGAGGACGCAGTACCCGGATATCTACACCAGGGAAGAGTTAGCTCAGCGTACCAAGCTTACTGAAGCGCGGATTCAGGTCAGTTCACTTTCATTCTCTTGAACCAGAACCATCCTCCGAAGTAGCTGCTAATTCTCAACTTTTTTAGATGCTGAACTTCGTACGTAATCATCCGTTCCACTTTCCGACGGTTACTTCATTCATGGAATCCATGCTCCTTTTCGAGGATCCTCTAGGGACCAGAAAGATATTCTGCCACTTTTCGTGGAAGCATCTATATAAGAAGCAACTCAATCATTATCACTATTTCTTACGCACTTTGTGCACGTATGCTGTTCTGCCAAGGTTACAGGTGTAAAATTGTCGAGTACATTTATGAGAGAAGAGATGTCGATATTTCGTGGGCTTCTTGTCATACTGTACTTCTGTTCGGTGCTCGAGATCTTAATTCACATTCCAGGCATGAATCAAGATAATATCAAGTAATAAATTCTGCATTCTTGAACTGAGAGTAGCACGAGCTCATTTAAGAATGCTTGCGAGGAAATCACATCGTGAAACATTTTTCTGCGTATCTCCCAACATTTTTCGTCAATGATACTCTGCTTTCGACTCTTCTGGTATTGTTGCATGTACGGATATTTTAGTACTTCAACATGCTCCACCCTGCGAAGCCTTCTCACGCAAGTACTGAACTTGAGCTTTGAATTGTGCTTCACATTCAAATGAAGGACACTTCAAGCCATTCACCTAAAAGTATCAGTAGCCGAGTTCAGGTGACAATCGAGTATCCTTGCCTCTATTCCATGGGACTTGATTATCACGCTGTTGATGAGAAAGAAGATGTGAAGTATTCGGTACAAAGAGAGATCGCTTACGGTCTTGACCGCGACTGGATGCAGATATCTGAAGAAGAAGAAAAAAGAGAACGAAAAACAGAACCAGCTGCTGAAGAGACAAGTAAGAAAGAAACGTGGAGTCAGTCCAGCGGAACAGCATGGCGGCGAACGTTTTTTCGCGCTTCGTCGCCTCGCTGATGGCGTGGAAGTTGCAACGAAATCTTCCTGACGCAACTCGATACGCGTATGTAAGAAAGCACAAAGCCCTTCAACGTTCCTCGCCTTTGTAGGGCCAACCCAGCTATCCAGGTGAAACCCGCTGAGTCACACCCACATTTTCAGATGACTGTACCTACAGTCATTTGCTGCAGCTTGGAAAGATCCTTGGCCAAGCAGTCGAATCCCAAAACTTCAGTCAAGACTGCTGATCTATAAGAAAATATTCCATCAACTTTACGAGCAGCAGTAATTGCTTCATAAATCTGGTCGTATCTTCTTTATCCTTCTTGAGCCTAATTCAATCCCTCTGTAACAACACCCATCAGCATAAACGATGACGGTGTCCCTTATTTTTCTGTTGAAAATTACGATGCCCGATGAAGCTTCTTTGGGAGGACTAGCTTCTGAATTATCGAATGGCAGGAGTGAATTTCATAATTCCTGTTCGTCTCCCACTGTGAATGCAATTGGAGAATGACTTCCTTGCTTTTTTAGCGATTGCTAAATTTTTCAGCCACCGAAATTCTTGAAACTTGCACACATCGAAGAATGTAAGGGCTAGATTATTAAAAGCTGTTCTTAAAGGGACAGTCCAC
>JBGSIP010001036.1:0-1513 GCA_041742495.1 Planctomycetaceae bacterium | reverse complement strand
CCCGGGCACAAGAGCCAAAGCTCCAGTCGCTCGCCAGAGGCCGAGTGTCAAGTGGCGGTCAGTCGGACCTTGCCGACGCGACTCAAATCGACTTGCTGCCTTGCCTGCCAGAGATCGTGGCTGTACTGCAAAGCGAGCCAGCTCTCGGGCGAACGCCCCAGACTCTTCGAGAGTCGCAGCGCCATCTCCGGGCTGATCCCGCTCGCGCCGGTCAACACGCGATTCAGGGTGGACGCCGCCACGCCGAGCTTCGCCGCCAACTCACGGCCGCTGATGCCATTCGGCTCCAGATAAACCGACGAGATGAACTCGCCAGGATGTGGGGGGTTGTGCATCGACATCAGTGGTAGTCCTCATAGTCCAGGATGTACGCGTGCCCGTCCCGGAACTCGAACGTCAAGCGCCAGTTCCCGTTCACCCAGATCGACCATCGACCACGTTCTGCGCCCTTCAGGAAATTGGGGACGCTCACCTATTACTCCGCACCTATTACTCACCCCACCCTTTGTAATAGGTGAGCGTCCCCAATTTCAATTTTCAATTTTCGACTAAACCCTCCGACTATCCCCCAACCGTCGGAGGGGCAGTGACGGCATGCAGCCAGTCACTATAATGAGCCATGCCGACGGATTTCCTCAGCCTGTTCGCCTTGATGAATGCAGCACAGGTTCCGTACGTCGTAGTGGGCGGGCTCGCAATGCTGCTACACGGTATCGACCGGGTGACTGGCAATATCGACCTGGTCATCGATTTCGCACCAGGCCCTTCGACTGATCTGGTCACTACGCTGATCAATGCCGGCTACCGTTCATTCGCGCCAGTGGACCCGGCGTTGCTGGCAAATGAGGCCATCCGCGAGCAATGGCGGCTTGAGCGAGGGATGGAAGTCTTCAGCCTGTGGGATTCAACCAACCGCCGACCCACGGTCGACGTACTGCTCGCGCGCCCGATTCCATTCACGAAGCTGCTGAGCGATTCCGTCATCGTCACGCTTGGCGCTGTGCAGATTCGCGTTGCATCGATTGCACACCTCATGGACATGAAGCAGCAAACGGCGCGTCCCCGTGACCTCGAAGATGTCGAGCGACTCCGCTTGCTGCAACAGCGAGGAAGACCCTCGTGACCGAATTCGACCCCCAGTCGATCCCGCAAGCGTGGGGAACGTACGACGACGCGGAGCGGCTGCGTCGCTGGGCCTTTTTGCGCAAGACGCCTGCCGAGCGCCTGGCGTGGATGGTCGAGATGCTCGAGATTGCCTATGCGACCGGCGCTCGGCAGCCTCGGCAACCCATCGGCACGCAGACAGATCGCTGAAGGAAATTGGGGACGCTCACCTATTACCGAAATAGGTGAGCGTCCCCAATTTCCCCTATCCACTGACCCCTACTCGCAGGCCAACGGAGTTGGCGAGCTCAGAAAACCCGGGAAAGCTTGTGGCCACGTTGTCAACGTCGAGGATCTCGATCGGCGCGGATGCACGGAGGCTCGCGACTGCGAACGCCATCGCGATCCG
>JBGSIP010001035.1:0-2869 GCA_041742495.1 Planctomycetaceae bacterium | reverse complement strand
AAGTCGAGTCAACTGGAGATCAATGCGTTGATTAGGCCGAACGTCGATTACGAACTGCTTGGATTGAATTGGACCCTGGATATTCTCCGTTCGCGTTGTTCCCGAGCGAAGTAGCAGTGCATGGGTGGCGAACGCCGGTGTGAGTGTATGCATCTGAAGTTGATACTGGCCGGTCGATAGCCCGTTGCGCGCCTCAACATGTACCAGATACGTACCCGCTTCTGTGTTATTTACCCAGAATTCAATCTGGCGTGAACCGTTCACCTGCAGAACTCCGGTCTTTGAGACTCCACCCGGTTTGAATACAGTAACGTTTAGCGGCCCACTGGCTGCGTTCAGGTCAGCGATTCTGAGTTGAATACGTTCGCCCGCTCGCCCTTGAACCCTGTATTGGTCCACCTGTATTGGTTCACGAAGATTCCCGCTTACCAAGTTGCTTGGGTTGAGTGCGACTGCGTTGGGACTGGGCGTCGATATTGACTCGAGGCCAATACGGTATTGCCCAGTTGTCACTCCGTTCCTGGCACGCACCTCTACGGTATAATTTCCGGCTAGATTACTTGGAATCGAAAACTGGTGCCGTGTGACGCCACTAATAGTTAGTACGCCTCCGATGGTACCTCCATCCGGTCGGACGATGCGAACCGATAGCACATTTGTCGGACTGCTGGTAGCTAGGCTAAGCTGAAATCGTTCCCCCCCGTTCGCCCGAAACTTAAATCGATCGATTTCTCCCGAACGACTAATCGTGTCGCTCAAAACGACTCCACGCTGAAGACTGTTGCCTGCGGTGGTCCGTGTTCCCGAAACAGCAAGCCCCGATCCCAATGTATTGATGCGTCCTGACTCTCCAGTGAATCCATCACCCTCGAGATCAAAGAACCATTGGTTGTTCTGGAGGACTCCAGGAGTGTCTTTGCCGTTACCATTCCAATCACCCGCGACCGATTGAGCTCCTGGTAGCCCGAACTGCAACACCCTATCACCAGCATCGAAACCGTTACCAGTCAGATCCAGCACCCAAGTTCCGTTACGAAACACGCCGGGAGTGTCGCGGCCATTTCCGTTCCAATCTCCTGGCACCGGAGAGTCACCTGGAAGCCCAAAGTGAACGGGAGTACCGTCCACAGGGTGAGTGTAACCGTCGCCGTCTCGATCAAAAAACCATTGGCCGTTTCGGTAGACTCCAACAGTGTCAATTCCATTACCATTCCAGTCCCCCGCAACAGCTTTGTCGCCGGGGAGCCCGAACTGGAGGACACGGTCACTGCCATCAAAACCGTTGCCAGTCAAATCCAGCACCCAAGTTCCACTTCGAAAAACGCCGGGTGTCTTTGTTCCGTCACCGTTCCAATCACCCATAACCGGCTGATCGCCTGGCAGCCCAAATGAGACTGCGGCGGCCTGTCCTTCCAGTCGCCACGCACCGTTGTTAAACATACCAACGAAGGCATCGGCTGCGAATAAATCTCGCTTTTCCAGGGTTTCGATGTGGCTTTGCCGTTGATTGCGCTTCAGTCTGCGTGTGTTTATGCGCTTTTGTGAACCACGCCTAAATGCGTCTGTTAGTTTCCTACACATGCTAGAGCCTTATTCTTAACGACTTGAGTACCGCACGTAATAGTTGCGACGATTGCAACCATTAGCCCTCTGCTGAGTACAACGCGGCAAGCGCGAAGATCTTCCCCGAAATCGTGGAAAATAAAAAAAGCGGAGCCAAAGCTGCCGTCGGAATGGATCAGTAGCCTGCAACTACACGGTGCTTGAGGCTAGGGAGCTTCTCAATAAACTTTGCCTATTCGCTGCCCACACAACGGTAAACGCACACTTGCTTGGGTACGAGGAATCCTTAGATTCCTCGAAAACGCGTGGAGCTAAAGTGAGAGTGGCGCTTCTAAATATGTCGCGCCAATAGCCGCCGACGGCCTTGTAGAAATGTTTGCAGATTCGTAAATCAAGAAGATCTAGTCGGTTACCATACTATCACCGGCGAGCCGTGGACGAATAGATTCTTCATCCTCTTCAATAGGGCCGAGTGACAATTTGCCTGCCAGAATGCGCGAGTCCACTTCCGTGATCAATTCATTGGCTTTTCGTGCTGCTGCAGATTCGGCGTTTGCATGTTGAAGCACCCAATGGCAGACACCAATGGTGCGACGCGGGTTTGCGTCTGGGAATCGAGAAATCCCGTCCAATAAATTCTCCATGATTTGTGGAGAAGGTGGAAGCGGAAAAGGAATTATTCCCACACTGTCACTTGGTCGATCGGGATGGTTCAGCCTTATGAGCACTGGAATCTCAGTTGACTGATCAAACGCTATAACCGGACTCTGCTGCTTTGATGTGCTCGATGCCACGCTATTCGACACGTAATTGAACAGCTCGGAAACATCGATGGCACCGTCGATTTTCACGTTCGCAGCACCTCTCAATCCACGAACCAACCAGTAAGTGAATACGCCGGATTTAAGCGCTTGGGTTTCGAGACTCGCTTCACTAGGACGACTGGCCGCAATCGTGACACAGCCGGGAATAGATCGAAACGGGTTAGTTAGATCTACTGAAGCAGCACCGAACGCACCACTGTGGCAGCAGTCAAGAATCACAATTTTCTTCCGAGATGAGCATTGCAGTAAGGCATCGCGGAGTTGCTCTAATCGCACCACACCCAAATCGCTCCGTTGACCTGAGAAATCGCTTGCTGCCAGCGCAAATCCAGACTCTAACTGCACGCCGTGACCGGAGTAGAATAAAACGGGAGTGTCATTTTGCTCGCATCGATCTAGGAAGCGGGAAATTTGTTCGGATACATCTTTAGCATCTATTTGCGCGGTGAGATCTTGATCATCAACGAGCAATGAAAGTCGCG
>JBGSIP010001034.1:0-1551 GCA_041742495.1 Planctomycetaceae bacterium | reverse complement strand
GCAAACGAATCCTAAACGTTGGCATGCCATAGACGGATATCGATTATATCTGGAAGTCAGCCATGAAGCGGATGCTTAGCGCTTTTTACAACTCCGTTGCCGCATGGCGCCATCTCATCAAAAGTGAGAAAGCGTTTCAGGAAGAGGCAATTGCGCTGGCCATCGGTGCTCCGGTTGCTTTCTTTCTAACAGCAGATGGCTGGATGCGACTTGCAATGATCGGGTCAATTGTCCTCGTCATGGTGGTCGAAGTGCTCAATACTGGCATTGAGGCGGCATGCGATGCGCTTTCGCGTGAGTATCATGCTGATATCAAGATTGCCAAAGACTGCGGCTCGCTGGCTGTTCTTTTATCGATTGGTTTGGCAGCGTCGGTTTGGGGCCTTGCGGTTTACCGGTTGATGTTCGGGTAACCCATACAATTTTAACCATCGGGCTATAAACTCTCCATTTCTTAGTAGAGTTCAGTAACCCGGTGATCCCCCATGCAGCCCGCGCTCAAACATCCAGAACCCCAATCCGCCACCAGCCGACCGATTGATCTTGTGCACTTGGCGCGCCAGACGATGGGCGACCGTGCTTTGGAAACTGAAATTCTAGGCATGTTTGCCCGCCAGATGTCTGGTGCTCGCGCATCGATGACCACGGCAAACGCGGACGAGCGCAAACGACTGGCTCATGCCATCAAAGGAACAGCACGTTCGGTTGGTGCGTTTGAAATCGGCGATGTTGCTGAGCGCATTGAACGCGCACCACTTAATTCCACATTGATCAACAATTTGGGCGACGAAATCGCCCTCGCGCTGGATTTCATCGCAGCAATCAATCGCTGATTTGATCTGCGCCGCTTTGGCTGATTGACTTCATATCGAAAGCGGTTAGAGCCATCGGGTTCAATTTTCCGAGGTTCACATGACAAAAGTTACGTTTATTGCCCATGATGGCACGCGCTTTGAAACCCATCCGGTCAACGGATCGACGGTGATGGAAGCGGCAATTAAAAACGCAGTGTCCGGCATTGAGGCCGAGTGCGGCGGTGCATGTGCATGCGCGACCTGTCATGTTTACGTGGACGATGCATGGGTGGATATCACCGGCAAGCCCGCTGCCATGGAAGAGGATATGTTGGATTTCGCGTTCGATGTGCGGCCCAACTCCCGCTTGTCTTGTCAGCTGAAAGTGCGTGATGAGCTGGACGGTTTGATCGTCACCGTTCCAGAACGCCAAGCCTGATTTCGGCGTTGTAAGAACAGTTTTTCTGTTTCGCATTAAAAGCAGGAACAGCATTCCTTCAAACTGGGCGGGAAAACCGATTTACCCGCTTGGCATCAGATCATTCGGACGGACCAAATCATGACCACTACAACAGAAACAGACGTTGTCATCATAGGCGCGGGTCCATGCGGCCTATTCGCGGTTTTTGAACTCGGTCTTTATGATTTGAAATGCCACCTCATCGATATTCTGGATCGTCCTGGCGGCCAGTGCGCTGAACTATATCCGGAAAAACCGATTTACGATATTCCAGCTTGGCCTGAGATTTCCGGTGCG
>JBGSIP010001033.1:0-1588 GCA_041742495.1 Planctomycetaceae bacterium | reverse complement strand
CCATCCGCTCGTCTTCGGCAATTTTCAGTGTCGACTCGTACTTCAACACCTCGTCTCCAACACTGATTTTTGTACCGGTCGACTCCACCCGGGCAGCTCCCCGCAAGAAGATTGCTAGCCCAGAGCTTTCGGCTTTCTTTTGCGCAGCAACGATGAATTGATTGAGCTCTGCTAAATCGATCTCCGTACGCACTTGCTTGGCCTTATGCAGCAGGATGATGCGATTGCGAGTGGGATCGACTAGCGTGATCTGGTTAGGATCATCGTAGGATACATCATAGGCAACACCGCCGGAAAACAAGGTTAGCGTTTGCTGGGCTGGCGCATCCTGCTCTCCGAAGAATACGTCCGTGACGACCCGAAACTTGACATGTGAAATGGTAGCCGATTCTTGTGCAAGGCAGTTGGTGATCAAGAGCAGTGTTCCCAGTGTCGCTAGTTTTCCCATCATCGTAGGTTTTCTCTTCTGTGTGAGAGTTTACGCAGCAACCAGCCAAGCATAGGAGGGTAGCAATTTGCTGTAGGTTGCGTCTATAGCTTTGGCTACTTGCCCGCTTTAACGCCAAGCTGAGACACAAGCTCAGCTTCCTTTTTCACAACGAAAGGCATGTTCGGCGAAACGCTCGCTTACCGCTGCGCCACTTTTATCCCGGACCCGCATCAGGCTGAGAAACTTTCTTCGAACATACCGCAATGGAACTGCAAAGCAGCGATGAAAACGCAGCCAGATAGGAGGTTCGCCGAATTCTTCTAAGCCGAGCATGCGAACCTGAATGGGACGCTGCGTCGAGACATGCTTGAAAACGCAGTACATATCCATCCGCTGCAATGCTCGCAATAGGAAATGGCAGGGAACCCAACCCCAGCACCAGCCATGGGTCGTTTGAAAACTCACTTGGAAGTCTATTAAGTAAGCACGACCGTCGTCACCGGCCAAGACGTTCTCCCGCTTATGCAGATCCACATACGCAAAACCTGCCTGATGTACCTGCCGAAGCGTTTCCATTAGTTGAGGAAAGAATGCATCGTCAGGTTTGTTGCGAAGTGACAGCGGACGTCCAGCTATGTAGTGGTGGGCAACTGCGTTGCGCAAGACAATCTGGCGCGAATCAGACACGGGACCGCAACCGGCGGCGATGCCCGGTATGTGCTGAAGTTGCTGGTAAGCGTATGCTTCGCGTCTGGCTAAAAATCTACCGAGCCAATATACGGGTAGCCCCAATACCGGCTGCCTTCGATTGAATTTGCATACGATATCGAAGTCGTCGCCGTGATATCTGGCAGTGGCTGCCCAGGAATCGTGTTTGTATATTTCAACTCGCTGGAATTGCTGATTATCGCAAATAATCAATGCGGGCGGATCGTCAGATCCCAACGCCCGGAAAAGAGCTGGCCGGGGACGGGTGTCTCCTACGGTCATGCTTGCACCTCATGTTCGTTCCGCCAATATTAGCTACCGCTGTCGGACTATAGCGTGCTAATAGGGCTGACCACAACATGAAATCCTTCAACAGGGCTGCTCGCCATGTCTTGGAGACAGAACTATCTTCAAACCCGAGAGCAGCCAGCTAGCTACTCGACCGTTTCG
>JBGSIP010001032.1:0-2548 GCA_041742495.1 Planctomycetaceae bacterium | reverse complement strand
CGCTACGCGAGATCAGCTGCGCACTGCAGCGCGGCAACGCGCTGATGTACCAGCGCTCGTTGTTTGCGATTGCGCGTGCCAGAGGGCGTCAGTTTGTGCCTGGTTGTGAGGTTCCTGTTGCTGAAGCGTGTGAGGTCTAGTTGTCTTGCCGGAGATGTGCTCTTGGAGGCTTCCTTCAGAGCTTCTGACAGGCTTTGATGCTCATTGGTTGTCTCATGTTTGCGGGGTCATATCAATATGCTGCTTATACCATGGACCTACGCTGTGGGGAAACCCGGAAAGCTCTGTAACTTCCGGCATGACCAAAGGCGCCCGCGCCTTGGAAGCGACACCGCTCGCCGACCCAGCCGACCCCACTGTTCTTGCTGCGCTGCGCACCCTACATCCTGCGTCGCCCCCAGCAGCCCCTGTGCAGGCTACAGAGCCTCCCCTGCAAGTCAGCGGAGACATTCTTCGTGGTGTGTTGGCGCGCTTGGGCGCGCACCACCGTGGCTCAGCCGGTGGGCCCACAGGGTGGACCTTTGAGATGGTCTGCGCTGCAGCACAAGCCTCCGACGCAGGCTTCCAATCTGTCCTCGCTTTTGTCAACCTTGTTCTCTCGGGTGAGCTGCCGAGGGCGAGCTTCCTATTGGACTCCTCCCTCATTGGCTTGTGCAAGCCCGGTGGTGGCGTCCGCCCCATTGCCATCGGGGAGGTCTGGTACCGGATCTCCATGCTCTGTGCCCTAGCCGCGGTCGGCGCCGACGTGGGCTCTTCGCTTGCGCCCCTGCAAGTGGGCGTTGGCACGCGCAGCGGAGTCGATGCGGCTGTTCATGCCGTATCCTCCGCGCTCGCAGCCGACCCCCGCCATGTTCTGCTGACCGTCGACATGGCGAACGCGTTCAACACTGTTGATCGCGCCGCCATCTTCGCGGCCGTGCAAGCGCGCATGCCCTCATTGCTCCCTGTCGTGCACTGGGCCTACGGCGCAGCGACACCCCTCCATGTCGTGGGCTCACCCGCCGGCACCCCTCCGATCCAGTCGCAGCGCGGTGTTCGCCAGGGCGATCCGCTCGGGCCCCTCCTCTTTGCACTCGCTCTACAGGGCCCGCTGGAGCGGGTGCAAGCCTCTGTGCCCGCCGTCTCCACCGTCGCCTACCTCGACGACATCAACGTCGTGGGTCGGCCCGACGCTATCCGCGCCTTCTTTCGGCGCTTGTGCGGCGATGGCGGCGACAGCGTTGGGACCGTCGGCTTGCGTACGCGGCACACCAAGTGTTTTGTGCATGGCGGCGACAACACACAGTGTGCCGCGCTCGCTCGACAGCTCGGTGTCCCACATCGGCGAGCAGGCGTCCTGGTTGTGGGCACGCCCCTCGGCTCTGACGCCTTCCAGGCGGCTCATCTCGCAGAGCGTGCCGGTGCCATTGCTGACCTCGTGGCCAAACTTGCAGCGCTCCCGCTCGCCAAGCAGTCTCAGTTTCTGCTGTTGCGCGCCTCTCTGTCTGTGCGCATGGCGCACTTCCTGCGCACTGTGCGCTGGCGCTCACTCGCAACCCCAACGCGGCGGGTCGAGCAAGCCATCCTGTCCGCGGCAGCCGCCATATTCCGGCTCCCACACGCATCGGGGCCGGCAGGCGCTGCCCTCGCCAGTGGCTCTGAGATCGACCAGCTGCTGCTTCCGATCCGACACGGCGGTTTTGTTGTTACAGAGCTTTACCGGTTTGCCCACAACGTGGTTCCAGGTGTATGTTCAGGTCTGTTCAAACAGTCGGGTACATGCTAGCAAATGCAGCACAGAAACAGCACACACACCATACCATAGACTGGCTGCATGCCACCACCAGGTCTGCTCCCCGCATGCGCCAGAGACAAGTGGCTTATAGCAGGCAAGTGGCTAGAAGTGGGGACATGAGCTGGCAGCCAGCTGGGCAGCCAAATCACCCATGCATAGTCCTCAGATGAGGTAGGTTACCACATGGCAGAATCACAGTACCTCTGGTGACAACACCCAGCCTAGCATCCTCTTTTAGATAGAGCTTAAGAAAGAGAGGCAGAGGCCCCTTAGATTAGGCTTTATAGCAGAGAGGTGTGACATCACTCCCCCCCTGAGCTTGTGCACGTCTCGGGCACAAGAGGCTTGAGAGCTTGCTAAGCAGGCGTAGGCCCATCTAAGCCTTTGTGACGCCAGAATTCTTTAAGCTTTTGGCTACAGTTTGTAAGATGTTCTTCAGGCTCCCAGGTCGGCTTTTGATAGCCTTCCCAGTGAACAAGATACTTACGCTTACGACCCTCAAGACGGGTTGCTTCAATCCAATCAACAACATATTCTAATTCTTCATTAAGCTCTGGAAGAGGAGGCAGCTGGTAGGAACCACTGGTGTGGTATTGGTTAAGAGCAGACACATGGAAGACATTGTGCATCCGCAGGTGGTCAGGGAGTTCAAGTGTGTACGCCAAATGTTCAGGTTCTATGTCCTTCAACACTGTGAATGGACCAACATACCTTGGCGCCAATTTCAACTTGATACCAGATTGCAGCCTGAAGTGTTTAAGGCTGAGTAGCACC
>JBGSIP010001031.1:0-1731 GCA_041742495.1 Planctomycetaceae bacterium | reverse complement strand
TCTCCCTCGCCGATAAATATTCTCATCAGTACTTGTTCACCGGTCAATTTTGTCATTACCGTATCCTTATGTCAGTGTTCGAATCGTAATTATTCCAAGCCAGGTGAACAGGAGGCAGACGGCAACACTTGCCAGAATATTGGCAAAAGCAACCAGAAACCGGCCATCCTCAAGGAGCAAAAATGTTTCGTAGCTAAACGTTGAAAATGTTGTCAAGCCGCCAAGAAAACCTATTGTCAGGCCCAACCGCACAGTATCGGAGATGAGTGTACTGCGCATGCCGATTTCCATGATCAACCCGATCAGGTATGCACCGATAATATTGACCACAAAAGTCCCATAGGGAAAAGCACGCCCCAGCAGGCTGTAGACCCATCCGGACAGATAAAAGCGAGTAAGGCCGCCCCCCGCGCAGAACAGAGCTATGGTAACCGCTGTTTTCATGCAGAGAACTCCATGCGGCTAAAGATCCTCGCCGGTGGTAGTCAGTACCAGCTTGCCGTGTTTGACACCTTTGACACTGATCAGTTCATTGGCAATCTGTTTTACCACCAGAACCGTGCCACGAATAACCAGAACTTCGAGACAGTTATGGGCATCAAGATGAACATGCAGCGCGGAAATTATCTGATCATGATGGGCATGCTGATGATCGGTCAATTTATCGGCGAGATCACGCACATGATGGTTATAGACGAGTGTCACTGTGCCGACCGCCTCCTGATCCTCAGCACCGCAACGTTCCTCAACGAGTGACGCCCGGATCAGGTCGCGAATGGCTTCGGAACGATTCATATAACTCTTTTGTTCTATCAGTTGATCAAAATTCTGCAGAAGTTTTTCATCCAGTGAAATTCCAAATCGTACTGTTTGTCCCACGCATATCCTCCTTAAAACCGTTCATATCGCCTGTATCGTAGCCAATTTAATCTCAAATGTCACGATTATGGTATATGCAGCTATTTCGTGTAATTATATTTATAAGTGTGTTACATATTTCTTTATAGTGGAAGGAGAAATCATGATGATGTCTATCAATGCCGCAGTCATAGATTTAAAACGCCTTGAACTGCTTGCTGACGGCAATACGCCAATCCACGCTCTCGATGCACGTGCTAAGGTGCTGGTAACATTCGTATTCATAGTTTGTGTTGTTTCATGCAGCAGATATGAACTTACCCGCCTGATACCGTTCTTTATCTTCCCGACTGTTCTTATTGCGCTCGCGAACCTGCCCGCGCTCTTTGTTGCCCGTAAAATTGCGCTTATCAGCCCCTTTGTGTTGATGGTTGGGCTTTTCAACCCCGTTTTTGATCACACCGAGCTGTATCAAATTGGACACATCACCATCACTGGCGGCTGGATATCTCTTATCTCACTTTTCATCCGTTCACTCCTCACAGTCGGGGCGGCATTCATCCTGATAGGAACAACCGGATTTGCCGCCGTCTGTCAGGCTCTCGAACGCTTGGGAATCCCGAGACTTTTTACGGTACAACTGCTGTTCCTGCATCGCTACATTTTTGTACTCGCTGATGAAACCTGCAGAGCGTCGCGTGCTCGCGAGCTCCGTTCGTGCGGTAAAAAAGGTTTTGGTGTTGTCAGTTTCAGTTCGCTTGTGGGGCACCTGCTGCTCCGCACCTGGCACCAGGCGACTCGGATTCATAGCGCAATGCTGGCACGCGGTTTCGTCGGTCAGTTTCATGCGCGTCGTCAATCCCGTTTCGGAGT
>JBGSIP010001030.1:0-2128 GCA_041742495.1 Planctomycetaceae bacterium | reverse complement strand
GAGATGACTACATTGGCTGGCAAGCAAAGTATTATGATACACCTCTTGCGGATCATACACAGAAACTCATCAGCGCTATCGACTCCTCAAAAAAGAATCACACGGAAATAACTAAGCTTATCTTCTATCTCAATAAAGATTTTGGGCAAACCAATAAAGGCAAAGAGCCTAAAGGAAAGAAAGATGTTGAGTCTCACGCCAAGAAAAAAGGGATTGACATTATATGGAGAAATTCGAGTTATTTCGAGACACCCTTTGTTGCTAAGGATAATGCCGTTATCGCACGACACTTCTTTCGGCTAGAGAAAAGTATTTTCGACCTAATTGATGAGCTTCGCAATCATACAGAGAGTATACTTGGCCTGATTCAAGACCAAATGATATATGGCAAGAAGAGCATTAAGCTTGATAGAACTAGTATACTCGGAAAACTAGCTAGAGCAACCGAGGATAACCTTCCTACAATTCTAAGCGGCGAAGGTGGAGTTGGAAAAACAGCAGTAATCAAAGATTTCTATGGACGTGTCCGAGATGATGAGCCGCTATTTTTTTTCAAGTCAAGCGAATTCAATCGTTCGAACGTCAATGAAGTAACGAGACAGTACGGAGATTTTACTGCGCTAGATTTTGCAACAGCATACCCAACCGCGGATAAAAAGTATATTGTGTTTGACTCTGCGGAAAAACTTGCGGATATAGAAGATCCTACGGTTTTCGAGGAATTCCTCGCTTTATTACTAAAGAACGAATGGAAAATCATATTTACCACAAGACGAGGTTATCTTGATGATCTAAAAAGCATCCTACTAACCCTTTACAATACAAGTTTCCAGTCTATAGCTATCCCTCTTCTCAGCGCCCAGGAGCTGAAAAACATTAGGGATAGCTATAAGTTCGCTTTACCATCAAATACACGCATGCTCAATATTTTGCGCAACCCCTTTTATCTAAATGAGTATTTACATAATTACAGTAGTCTTACTAAAGATATAACCCACGCGGCCTTTAAGAAGGTTTTGTGGGATAAGCAAATTGCAAAAACGTCCATTAAAGTAAATAACATACATATACGAAGAGCGGAATGTTTCTTGAAATTGGCCTATAAACGGGCTAGTGAGGGATACTTTTTTATTAAATCTGATGAGTTAGATCATGAAGCACTCTCCGCGCTAATGAAAGATGAAATAATTGGGTATGATGAAGAGACATTGGGTTATTTCATCGCTCACGATATTTATGAGGAGTGGGCGCTTGATAGAATTATAGAAAGTTCCAATACGAAGTTTAGTGATCCGGATGATTTCTTTTCGAATATTAGTGAGTCCCTCCCCATGCGACGAGCTTTTAGAAGCTGGCTTTCAAATAAGTTGCTTACTGATGATAAAGCAGTTAAGGGGCTGGTAGAGAAAACATTAGGCAGTAATGCAAAGAAATTTTGGCAAGATGAAGTTCTTATCTCTATTCTGCTTTCTGATAACCCATCCGAATTCCTAGACTACTTCGAGGGCGAGTTGCTGAAAAATGACGCAGAGTTACTTATTCGAGTCTGTTTTCTCTTAAGGATTGCATGTAAAGAGGTTAATGAGAATTTTATAAAAGTCCTGAGGCTTACATCAAAGGAAAAGTTAGATATCGAGACCCTCTACACGCTACCTAAGGGTAATGGGTGGGCATACATTATCAATATCATTCATAAAAACACCGAGACATTGGGCTCCAAGCACATTAAGTCCATCCTTCCTCTTCTTCAAGACTGGACTTCTAATAATAAGCAAGGAGAAACAACGAGAAAAGCAGGTTTAATAGGTATTTTCTATTATGAGTATTACTCAAGTCATGGAGGATTTGGTTATGGCTCTAATGACATTAGTGAAGATATTATAAAAGTAATTCTCGATGCATCTGGAGAGCTTAAAGATGAACTATCTACAATTATTGATACAATCATTTCTGGCGATCAACCTCACCACCAAGATAAATACTATAAGCTTTCAGAGGCAATGCTTTCCGATGTAGTCCAGACCTTACAAGTTGCCCACGCTATCCCTGATAAGATTATTGCACTGGCTAATTTTTTCTGGATTGCATCAACCCATGAAGAGGATAACTCGGGACTAGATGAAGTAGA
>JBGSIP010001029.1:0-1680 GCA_041742495.1 Planctomycetaceae bacterium | reverse complement strand
CAGCCCAGCCAGAGCGTGAACACCATGAGCCATCGAAACTGGAAATTCTTCATCTAGGCACCTGCCTGGGCAAGACCGAAGGGGAAGGTCGCAAGCGTGCTGGGGCGACTTAGCGCGCCGTTTTAGCACCTATCGGTATTTGAAACAACCTCGATCCGACACAGATGGTTCGTGGGGGGTGCCGCGTTTGACACCGAGCCCACCGAAGTTCTGGCACCGGCTATTTGCGTCGCCGTAGGTGCAAGAGCGGTGCAGTTAGTGACGGTCGACACTGCGACTTGTTGGCAGCGCTGGCCGCCTGACTTTGTCGCGTTGACGCACCGCAGTGGAGGCCTGCAAGAGCCTAAAACCAACCCCATTCTGATCGACCTGTCAAAAAATTCCCCGGTTTAGCTTTTCATGCGCAATGCGCTCTCACGGAACTTGGCAAGCATCCTGGAAAGCCGGAACGGGGTACGCCTTTTGCTTATGAACTTCGCATCGCCTTCTCCGATGCAGGAGTGTCCGAAGACACCGAGGAAGGTCCAGCCAGAAAACGTCCGCCTAAATTATTTAGGTGCTGAGGAAATGACTTGTACCAGGAGGGTAATCGCCAACATGGTTTCGACAGGGGTATGTGGATGTCCAGCTTCAAGACGGCACCTGAGACGATAACTGCGGAAGCCTCCGCCGATGCAGATACATTCTCGATTCCAAATGCGCGGGCCGTTATCGGCGATTTGTTCCAGTATAAAGCTTGGATCTACTGGGCCGACATGCTGGCGATGCTGACGATTGGGTACGGTTCCGCAATTGTTTATCTTGGGGCCCCGAATTTTTCTTTTCTGCAGCTTCTCAGCCTGGCCGTGGCATCCTTTGCGTTGTTTCGGCTCGGCTCCTTCATTCACGAGATCGTGCATTTTCCGTCCGATCAGATGAAATCTTTTACCGTTGCCTGGAATATCCTGGCCGGCATTCCGATGCTCATGCCTTCGTTCTTTTACGCCAATCACATCGACCATCACAACACGCGCCACTACGGCACGGGACAAGACGGCGAGTACTTGCCTTTAGGCAGCTCTTCATTGAGCACCATCCTCGGATTCTTCACCCAACTCTTCTTTCTGCCAGCCTGGATGGTGTTTCGATTTTTGATTTTGACGCCGATCTCATTTCTTCACCCACGACTTCGCCAATGGGTGCTGGAGCGCGCGTCGTCATTCGTAATCAACATTCGCTACCGTCGGCGTGAGGTGCCCACGGGAAAAATTCGCATGTGGTGGGCGTTTATCGATATCGCGTGCTGCTTGCGAACCGCGGGCATCTTTGCCCTGGTGATGATTGGTCATGACGACTGGACACGGCTCCCCAAGCTCTACCAAATCGCAATGTGCGTCATCGGACTCAATTATTTGCGCAACCTGGTAGCGCATCGATACGAGGGAGATGGAAATGCCATGAGTCATATCAATCAAATGCGAGATTCCGTCAATCTGATCGGCGTGCCGATTTTGACGGAGCTCTTCTTTCCGCTAAATTTAAGGTTCCATGCCCTGCATCATCTGTTCCCACGCTTGCCTTACCACAATTTGCGCAAGGCACACGAGCGATTAATGCGGGCATTTCCCGCGGAGAGCGAGTATCACCAGTCGACCTATCCGGGATTCCTCACGGTCGCCAGCGAAACCATTCGTAAAGCCT
>JBGSIP010001028.1:0-2553 GCA_041742495.1 Planctomycetaceae bacterium | reverse complement strand
ATCAAACTGTACGGTATAACCTACCTACCCCAAGCAACTAAAATAATTAGAGTTTGTGATGAATCGGCTCTTCTCCATTGCCTACGCATCCGGTACAGAACAAAGGAAAAGGAATTGGAAAATAAGCTACTCATCCCACGTTGATAAGCGTCCCCATGGCCCGGAATAAAAATACCTATGCAATAAACCCCTTCCGAGTGGCACTCGCTTTTGTACGCATTCCGCGACTCTGTCTATCCTTGTTATTAGGGCCACTCATCATCGGAATTGGGCTGGTCGGGTTTCAGCTTGTTCTGACCAGCGCCTACTTTAAGCTCATGGACCGAAGCGCTGAGGATCTGGAACAGGATCTGTCGAATCGCAAGCATTCTCAGTGGCTCCTGGAGTTCCTCTACGGAAGTAGCGATAGCCTTCCTCCGATTGCCGTTTGTCGCTGGGAGAGTGAGTCACCCCCCTCCCCTGATTGCAGCATTCAGTCCTTTGATGTCGCCCTACAGGTTAGTGACCCTCTGACATATGATCCCGTGCGCTACGTTCAGCACTTTGAGGGGGCTTCGCGGCGACTTCATGTTTGTCGCAACTGTCAAGCCGATGTGACCATAGCTGTCGCGGGGGATGACTCCGTTACTCAGCTTCGGGGATTTATGGCCCTAGGAGTTGCAATATTGGCGGAAACTTTCGATCGCGACATATCGGAGCAGCTCGTTGCATTAAAGAAAGCCTCGGAGGGCATTGAAACACTCTACGGCGTGGTTCTGATGCGATTAGGAGGAGTTCCTAGCGCAATAAATGTAACTGAGACCGAAAAGGCCATGGTCGTAATCATGAACGTGGGCCTGTTTCTAGTTATCGCGCTCTGGCTAGGGCTGCGTGCGCACCGTCGGGTACTGGATTACTTCTCAAGAAATGGCGCGTTACTGCCCCTCGTCGCGGGGATTGGCAAGGATTCGTTTTATTTAGCGATCTGGCTCATTACTTTGCTCCGAGTATCAGCGTTCCTTATCGCCTGCCTACCTACCACTCTCTATGTGCTGATAACGGCAATTCGTGGGGGAAGCGCCCCTTCCCTAGCAGAGATGCCCCTCGTAACAGTAGCCCTTTGGCTTACGGCTGTAGTGTTTAGCCTTGTGGCGCTTACAATTCTCGTCGGCGTCTCAGAGCTACAACATCGCGAAGTCTGGGTAAGTTGGGGATACAAGTATCTGCCACTTGTTCTCTGCGCCCTGGGAACTCTCGTGTGGCTGTGGAGTATTCTGACCAGTGCGCACGTAGCACACGACATGCAGCGATTTATCGGAGCACTTCCTATCGTGGGACTAGTCCCTGTGCTACTAACGCCAATTATTAGCGTCGAGCCCCTCGTACTAACGTTCCATATCGCAATGTCCGTAGCCCTTATTGTCGTCTGTATTCGCAGAAATGCTCGTTGGTTTGCTGCCCATCTAGAGGAGGTATGATGCTGCACTCACCAATTACAATATCTGCTGACAATCTAACGGTCGCTTACGGCCAGAATATTGCTCTAAGTGGAATTAGCTGCACAACCGCTGGCAAAGTTACCGCTGTCGTCGGACACAACGGTTCTGGAAAATCAACCCTGATGAAAGCGATCCTTCGCCTACTTCCTCCACGTAGCGGTGCAGTAGGAGTGCGCGAGGCAAATCAGGACCTCATCCCGGAACGGGATATGGCCTTCTCCCCGGAACACGGTGCCGTGTTCGCTGACATTAAAGTCGAGAGTTACGTGCAGCTCTGGTGCAGAATCCGTTGTCACAATGCAAAGGCGTACCGCACAACGGGTGCTGATTTTTTAGAGAAACTCGAGATCGGTCCGCTACTTCCCAAACTCGGTCGGGCACTCTCCAAGGGCCAGCGGCAGAGAGTGCAAACATTTATCGGATTTTTACTAAATCCCCGACTGTTCGTGTTTGACGAGCCGTTCGATGGGTTAGACGTAATGCAAACTAGGCGCTTCTCTCAGCTAATGACCGCAGAATCCCAGAAGCGGGGGATACTCCTCTCATCACATCGCATGGACGTGGTGGAGAGACTTGCAGATCAGATTATTGTCCTGCGGGAGGGGAGCTGCTTTGCGGCTGGTAGCGTCGCTGAGGTCAAGCGAGTAATGTGTGGTGAAGGAATCACCGTTCTAGCCCCTTCACTTTCTGATGAGCGACTTTCTCAGCTGCGAAGCACTTTGTCTTCTGCCCTGCCTCATATTCTTGTTACAAGAGTTGGTAGAGAGATTGTACTGGTAGGACACAGCTGCGAACTCGAGGACGTCAAGCAGCTTGTCCTTAACCAAGGGATTCAAGATGCGTTAGTCTCTGTCGGTGAGCCATCGCTAGTTGACGCAATGGATTACCATCTGCGATCGATGAAGAATGGACATCAGGAGGACAACCTCTCGGAAGAGGCTGGGATATTTAGGGACTAAATAAAGGTTCTAGTTAATACTTTGCACCTCAGTCGTATGCGATTACTTAATATCATCCTCCGAAAAATCTACATTCGGAGCAAGCTTTAGGCAGTTTTTACACTGTTTGTTCCGAA
>JBGSIP010001027.1:0-1550 GCA_041742495.1 Planctomycetaceae bacterium | reverse complement strand
CTCATTCCTTTCCTACCCTTAAGCCATTCTTGAAGTGCTTCTGCTTTGTATTTAGTGTCATTGCTTTCAGCAGTAATTCCACCTTTAGTATCGATAATGTAAAGCGTATCTTTTGTTTGCACAATCCAATCAGGGTAGAAGAGTTTTTCTTTATTCTCGTCTTCATTGTAATAAGAGATAGAGAAATACTCACTTCCTGAGTCGCCATTCTTATACCACCAAACAACTCCCTTTGAAGACTCAAGGAAATTAATAAATGCCTCTTCGTTTGTTCGTCCAGCATACTCCTTTTCAATCCAGAATGGCTCCATTGCTGATTTCTTAACAGATAATTCTTCACACTGATCAGTAAAGAATAGTGCTTCACGAGGTACATCGATATTCTCTATACGTTTTGCCCGAGCAGATTTTTTATTTACTTCATACTCACGAATAGGGCGGTATTCAAGAAGTGCATCTCCAATAACCGGAGCAAGTAGTCCGGCTGGGTTCAAGAGGTCATTTACTATTATCTTATACGCGTCAACTCTCTCTACTTTAAGCTTGTTCATGATCCAAATGTTCAAAGCTGTCTTGAGCTTTCCCCAAGAACGCTCAGGAGCAAACTTTCTATTTTCATCAGTTTGCTTGGAGATAGTTTTGAAACAAATCAGATTATACAAACGCTCAAGGTCATGGCGAGACATTTCCTGATCATGACTCCCTCCCTCGACTAAAAGCTCCTTGGTAAAATTGTCGTAATCATCAATCTCAACACCCACAATCAAGCCATTAGTAACTTTTGGCTTTAGGTCCATTTTCTTAACATCAAGTTTTTTATCTGCAACCTTCTTAAAGGCTTCTTGAAAAGTATCACCAAGATCGTTGTAATCTGCACGAGTCATGAATACTGACTCAAGTTTTATAGGCTTTACATTTTTCTTTCGGAAACTTCCATTGATTGCAGGTCGATTTTCAGTCTTATTCTTTGCATATTCAGCAAGAACCTCATTTCGTTTATAGTTTGTATAAAGATAACCTATATTAAGTTCTGGATGAGCAAAGTGTACGCCGAATGGCATACGCAAAATACGACCGACAGTTTGAATTGCAAAAGTTGGATTTTTAATCTCACGGAACATCACAAGCACGCCTGCACGTGGACAATCCCAGCCAGTCGCAGCTGCTTGCTTAAACAGTAAGAACGAAACCATTGAGTTATTCTTTTCCAAATCCTCAAGGTTTTCTTTTTCTTTAGATAACCATACTGCAATTTCTGTTTCTTTTACTCCCTTCTTCTTAAGAAACTCTAGAACAATCTGTTGCTTTGTTGTGCCGCTTGTTTCTTTCGTTGCTTGGTCATCATTAGGTAATTGTATTAAAACAAGAGGGTTTACATCGACACCAATTTCCTTATAAAGCTTGAGGATTTCATCGCGCTTATTGTATGCAAGTTCTAAAAGCATTTCATCCTGATCGAGTTTTTTAACTGATTTTTGCTCTAAATCGTCCTCAGTTTGAAAGATAATTTTTTCTTTAATAAGTCCAGCTTCCACTACTGCAGCACGCTT
>JBGSIP010001026.1:0-2562 GCA_041742495.1 Planctomycetaceae bacterium | reverse complement strand
GGCACTCCAACGCGGCCGGGCCGAGTGCGCCGCCCGGATTCGGTACGGCCACCAAGCAGCCACACTGGGCATTGGGTCTTGGGCTGTACGCGGAGGCCGTCGTAGAAAGCGGGGCGTTCACGGACGTAGCCTTGGCGAAGTCAAGACAAGAAAAGGGCCACTGCATCACGTGCGGCTTGCCGACCCGAACCTGCCTCGACAACTCGGGGTATGAACGAGGGCTCGAGCCGAACAACCCCGACAACAGGCGCCCCAAGAGGAAGCCATGCGTCGAACTAGACAAGGCACTTCGGCCGCAGGTCAAAACAGCTCTGACGCGCATCTACGCGCGTGACAAGGCGACAGCAGGGGTACGCCCTCCCCCAGACAAATCTGAAAAGTGGGGGTCTGCCCGCAACTGAAAGATTGTCCGTCCCGTTCCCAACCCAAACCGTCCGGTTCCTAACCCCATGCAACTCGAGCAGGCTGATCAGTGTGACCTGTGTGTCGAAGCATCGGGAATGTACCAGGCCAAATCGCTGTTGGTGTGTGGCAACGCCATCAGGGTTGGCCACGGCACATATGTTGCGCTGGAGGACTTGTCGGCGGCATCCGGACGACAGTGCCTGGTGGCCGTGCCTCCTGCCGACGTGTGCTTGGCGCTACGATTTCTTGAGGACGCATACCGGCGTGCGCCTATGACCACCTCGATTCACATTGTCGTGCCATTACAATGTGGGCTACGCCAGTCATGGCGACATTTGTTGAAGCATTACAAGGTGATTCGCAGAGTTAGTGCACGCTTGAATGGCGAGCTCAAATGGTTCGAGGTGTTGCATAGGGAACACAACATACGAGAACGGGGCCTGGGTCCGCACGTGGACCCAGACAGCACAATCACTGATCACAAATTGTGTTACGCGGTCGATGCACCGCTGGGATACCAACTACGTTGTACGTTTGACCTCAGAATTAGCGGTCAAATGACGCGAACATTGGCCGACACAGGCGCATCGACATCCGTAGTGAGCAGGGCCACTATGGAGGCAGCGGGAGTAAATATGCATGACGTGACGGACACCATAACCGGTGTCGAGGGCGCAGCGACTGCCGTTTTGGGCGCGTGCGTATGTGTGCTAGAAATTTCAGGGCGCAGTGTTGACGTGAGATGCTTGGTAGTTGAGACTCTACCAGGGCGCCTCCAAGCGATTCTGGGACAGGACCTGTTCCGCCCATGCCGCATGGCCGTTCTTTTCGGCCAAAAGGAATTGGAAATGAGTATGGTGATCGATCGCAAGCGCGTTGCGGTATCGCGGCCATACAGCAGCGACTCAACGACGAGGCCGTTGCTGGACGACGCGCCCCTAACGAAAAAACAACTAAAGCGTGCCATGCGTAGTGGCATTCTTCGCCGCGTGTTTGTCACACTCGCGCCTGAACACAGCCCACATGCACCGGTGCAAACACAGTCAGACACTCCCATTGAGGGATATCGCTAACATCCGAGCCACTACATTCATGTCGTGCAGCGCACGTTTGTGGAACAAACCGACATAGATCCGCTGCTGCGGCCGGCCATAGAGGCAGTGCCGGCAGCCTGGCAGCCGCCTTCGGGGCTGAGCGACAGGCAATATCAGGCAGTCATTGATCTGCTGCCGGGGGCTCAAGCACGGATGCTCAGACAATACAGACTCACGCCTAAGGAGCAAGCAGAGTTGGATGAACAGGTGTTAAAAATGATAGAAAAAGGGTGGATACGTCCTAGCACAAGCGCGTGGGGCGCACCTGTACTGTTTGCGCCAAAATCGGATGGAGGATTGCGCATGTGCGTCGACTACCGCATGCTAAATGCGGCGACCATTAGAAATGCGTTTCCGCTGCCACATATCCAAGACGCCCTTGACGGGTTTGCCGGCGCAACCGTGTTTAGCACCTTAGACTTGGCCTCTGGGTTTCATCAGATAGTGCTGAAAGAAGACGATAGACATAAAACTGCCTTCCGCACCCCCGGGGGACTATATGAATACAATGTCATGCCACTGGGCATGGCCAATGCCCCGGCCATGTTCCAAAAAGCTATGAATGATTGCTATGAATGATTGCCTGCGTCCGTGCATGCAGCGCAACAATCGGTTCTGTACGGTATACATGGACGATATCCTAATATTCTCAAAGAACATGGAAGAGCACGCGGTACATCTGCGCACGGTACTGCAACTCCTTGCGCAGGCCGGTTACGCTTGTAGGCGCGCGAAATGCTGCTTTGGCGTCCCATCCGTGACCTTTCTTGGGCACATTGTGTCGGCCGAAGGACTTGCAGTCGACCCGATCAAAGTCGATCTGGTGCAGAATTGGCCTGAACCGGCAGACGTGGGTCAAATTCGATCGTTTGTAGGGTTGGTTCAGTATTTTCAACGGTTCATACCAACGGTTCATACCAACGGTTCAACGGTTCATACCAAATCTGGCGACTGCCCTCGTGCCGCTGACGGGCCTGACGAAGAAGTTGGTTCCCTTCGTCTGGGACGACAAATGCAAAAAAGCGTTCGAATACGTCAAACAAGCGTTGATTAGCGCGCATGT
>JBGSIP010001025.1:0-1584 GCA_041742495.1 Planctomycetaceae bacterium | reverse complement strand
GTTGCAGATCCGCTGCGTCGAGTTTGATCGGGAGCTGATGACCGATCTGGCTCAGGCAGGCGGTGACAACTATGCGTCACTCGCTGCACTGGCCTATCGTCAGTGCTTTGCCGCTGGCAAATTCGTAGCCGACTCGGCCGGCAAACCCCTGCAGTTCAGCAAGGAGAACCACTCCAACGGCTGCATTGGCACATCGGACGTCTTCTATCCCATGGCGCCCCAGTTTCTGTTGTTCGGTCCCACGCTGGCCAAGTCATTCCTGGTGCCGTTCCTGAATTACGCAGCCTCCGAGCGATGGAAGTTTCCCTTCGCGCCCCATGACCTGGGCACTTATCCGCATGCCAATGGCCAGGTCTATGGCGGTGGCGAACGGACGGAAGAGAATCAGATGCCGGTGGAGGAAAGCGGCAACCTGTTGATCCTGCTGGCCGCCATCGCGCAGATGGAAGGCAACGCCGATTTCGCCGGCCTGTATTGGGAGACGCTGGTACGTTGGGCCGAGTACCTGAAAGATAAAGGGTTCGATCCCGACAACCAGCTCTGCACCGACGACTTCGCCGGCCACCTGGCGCACAATGTCAACTTGAGCGCCAAGGCCATTTGCGGATTGGGTGCTTTTGCTCAACTGTGCGCGATGCGCGGCGATCAGGCGCGGGCCACGGAGTATGAAACGCTGGCTCGCCGGTACGCCCAGCAATGGGTGGAGGCCGCAGCCGACGGAGATCACTTCCGCCTGGCGTTCGACCGACCCGATACGTGGAGCCAGAAGTACAATCTGGTGTGGGATCGCATCCTCGGTCTGGGACTCTTTCCCGACGAAGTGCTCCGCAAGGAAATGGACTACTATCGCCAGATCCAACAGCCTTACGGCCTGCCGCTCGACAATCGTCAGACTTATACCAAGCTGGACTGGATTCTCTGGACGGCCACACTGACTCAGAATCGCGAGGACTTCACGGCGTTGGTCGATCCGGTCATCAAATTCCTCAATGAGACGCCCGATCGCGTGCCGATGACCGACTGGTACTTCACCGATTCGGGACGTCGTCAGGGTTTTACGGCCCGTCCGGTCGTGGGTGGCGTGTTCTTGCAGATGCTCTATACGAAGCCGGTTTGGACCAAGTACGCGCAGCGCGACAAGGTCCGCGCGAGCGACTGGGCGCCGATGCCCGTTCCGCCCCGCACCGAAACGCTGGTCCCGACCAGTGAAGCGGAGCCGCTGGCGTGGCGTTTCACGACGAAAGAACCGGCCGACGACTGGACGGCCGCTGATTTTGCCGACGGCTCTTGGCAAGAGGGCCCAGCCGGTTTCGGCACGCAAGGTACCCCGGGCACCGCGGTGCGCACCGAGTGGAATACGGGTGACATCTGGTTGCGTCGCACGTTCGAACTGAGTAGCGACGTGCCTGCGCGCATCGCCTTGCGGATTCACCACGATGAGAACGCGGACGTGTACCTGAATGGCGTGCGCGTCGCGCAACTCCGTGGGTACACCACACGCTACGAAGTGCGCGAGATCAGCCCGGCAGCGCTGCAGAAGGGGCGTAATGTGCTGGCCGTCCACTGCCATCAAACGGGCGGCGG
>JBGSIP010001024.1:0-17519 GCA_041742495.1 Planctomycetaceae bacterium | reverse complement strand
GCTTTATTGACCGTCTTGAGGCCGTCGAGGTGACTCTCAATGATAGTGTGTGAATGCCCATTGGTCGAGAGATTCTCGTCAACCCACTTAAGTAAGTCCTTGTCTGAGACTCTATAACTATTTTGGAGAACTCTCGGCAGGCGGGCTGCTCCCAACTTGTCGAGGAAAGCGTCGAGCGTAGCGTGGTCTTGCTCGCCGACGATGTCGCGGTATTTGTCTAGGGACAGAAAAAACGTATCCGGCTTGGTCTCGAACCATTCCTTTAGTTCAGGAGTTGGCAGATATACGGAGTTCCCTCGGCACTGATAGTCTGTGGTGTCGTGCTCTTTCCTGCAGGCAAGAAACGGGACTTCAGTCAGTAACTTGATAAAGTCGACAACATCCTTGTTTATGGAGTCCTTAAAATATCGAAAGAAAACTTTGAAGTCAGACGTCGTGTCGGGAGCTTCGTCAGTTGTGTACCTCCGAAGACGATTGTTGTAGATCTCGTCGCGGAGACTCGGCTTCTTGACGCCGAGCCTCCCAATGAACGCGCGAGATGCCTCGTTTGTCAGTAATGCTTTATTGACCGTCTTGAGGCCGTCGAGATCGTCGTCGGGCAGGAAGAGAACCGCCTGATCCTTGTCGTCGAATGCTGGAGCAGGCGTGCCATCTTGATCGAGGAAGATGGGCTTACGCTTCACGAAGTTAAGATAGGAGGGACGATCGGAAAGGTAAGCATAAAGTGTGTGCAGCCATTGCGGTGGCTGCGCAGCAATAAAGCCGGCGGTGATAAGGTTGAGGACAAACTCGGGGTCAAGGCTCCGACGAATCAGGTTTGGTTCTTTCGGGAGGTGCGAGCAGGCGTCAAAACCATCAATGTAGTTCGCCAGTATCGGATTCTTCTCAGTGTTCTTCTTATCAAGACTCCGAAAAACCCAGCTTGCGCCATTTTCGTACGTCAGGTACGCCAGTTGTTCGTCGGTGAACAGTTCAACAAGCTCGGCGTCCGATGCCCAGTATGAGCATCTCTTGTGCGAGTACTCTCCACTCGCTGCCGGCAATAGCGAGTCGGTTTGAAGCTTATTCTTGATGGCGGAGAAAAACGGAAAGAACGAGATCTTAATCCTGTCGTTCGGCATGCTGAACTTGGTTGCGTCGCAGGGAATGACGTAAAGGATGCCGTCGTCGATCAGCTGTTCATCCCGAAGGATGGGCAAACTGTCCGCGGCAAGTTGCGCCAACTGCTGAATCAGTTCCTGATTGTGCTTTTCTCCAGCCTTGATTCCTTCCCGGCTATCTGTCAGGAGAAACGGCGCGTGAAGGATGAAATTCAGGTTCGTCGCCTCTCTTGTTGGGAAGAAACAGAACGCCGAGCGATCAATCGGTACGAGGTGTTCGTCTTCTGCCAAGGCGTATCCGATGGAGCACGGATGGCCGCTTGCGTTGTTTCGTGTGAACATCACCAAGCGTTGGACGGTTTCTGTGCCATTTAATGCCAATGTCAGCGTGAGCCACTCAACCGTGATGTCTCCGTGCTCAAGTGTTCGCGTGACTTGCTTGGTGTATTTGCCGGTGACTTCCTCCGCCTCAAAAGAGACGGATTGTAGATTGGAGAGGAACAGGACAGGAAACTCGAGTGCTTTTAGCTTCTCAAGAATCTCGTCGTGGCTTTCTTGAGGCTGCTTTTTCTTGTGGTCAAACGGGAAGAGAAATGCCGTCTCCGGGGATTTCCGCCCTTCGAGGTCAGAATCCAGCATATGCGGCACGATGAAGCGTTCGATCTTGAACTGAATGTTCGGGTCGTAAATATGCGGCGTCTGCGTGTATTGAAAAACCGCCTTGAACCCGACCCCAAACTTGCCGATGGAAGATCCTGATTTGTTGGAATTGGCGATAGAGGTAATCGCGTTAATATGCCCCAGAGTGCCGTCTTTCGTATCTGACTCTTCGTTCTGCGGATCGGAAATCGTAAATCGGACAGAGCCATTGTGGGTGAAGACAAGTCGAGTTGTTTCGAGACGGAAGTGGGCCAATGTCGCCTTGGCATCATCTGAGTTCTGTAATAATTCGTAGATGAAGTGTGCTTGATCGGAGTACTTGTCCACGACGCTGCTCTGTATGCCGCGCATCGAGGGTTTCTCCAGCGTGTGGGCGCTGTTACTTCGGTCCCGTTTGAGTTGTTCGAGCCATTCTCGTTCTTTGTCGTTCATGGTGGGTTTGTTTCCTAGGCCGCAGGCGCTGCGGGTACGTGTGAGTGCCAGCCGTGTGTTCATCTGAGTGAGCATCGCTTTTGCGAGTGTATAGCAAGCGATGCGTCGAGTGCAGTTTAGGTAGCCCAGCAGTGGGGAACTGTCGAGGCGCGACGGAGTTCCGGTCTGGAGTCTCATCGCCGCCCGGGGTCTAATCCGTGCACGCCTCCGTCTCCGATCACCGCAAACAGGCAGCGATGCTCGTCCGTCAAGCGCCGGGCTCGCGAATCACGATGTCGCTGCCGAAAGACCTCCGCCTCATCGCCGCTACTGCTCAACCGGCGGCGGCGGCTCGGTGGTGCCGGGGGCTGGCTCGGGTGGGATTGCCGCCGGTGCAATTGGCGCTGGCCGTTTCCACGAACCATCCAGGATCTGCTGGATTTCGGTGAACAGCACGTCGCCAGTGCCGGGCTGGTAGCCGACGTGTACGGCTTCTACGACTCCGCCAGGCGAGAGGATCACCGTGTGGGGAATGCCGGTGACGGCAAACTGGGTGCCCACTTCGCCGCCCAGGTCCAGGGCGACCGCGGGTGAGAGATTGCGTTGCGACAGAAATGAGCGCACCTGGTCCGCGCTTTCCTGTTGATTGACGGCCACAAACTGCACCTTGTCCGCGGGGAACTGACTCGTCGCGAGAATATAGTCCGGCAGCGCCGCCACGCAGGGACCACACCAGCTTGCCCAGAAGTCGAGGACCACCACCTGGCCAGCGTGTTCGGACAGCCGGAACGTTTCGCCATTGATCATCGGCAGCGCGAAGTCGGTGGCGACGGTGCCAATCAGCGCCGTCGCTTCGGAGTCGCCGCCATCAGCGGCAGGAATGTCCCAGTCCGGCTCACGGGATTGCGTGACGGTCCAATAGTCATAGGGGCCAGCCGCCTGCGGATCGACGGGGCGGGCTCCCAGGTGCAGCTTGCGAATGTCCGTGAGCGACACCTGACAATTGCCAAGAAGCGTCGAGACGCCGGTCAACTCAGTCTCGCTGGCGGTGAGCGGACGCATGCGCAGGGCGGTGCCATCCATGAGTGTCAGCAACACGCTGTCCGGATCAAGCGGAGAAGTCGCTGCCGCGGCAGCGACTTCCGTCGGGGTTGCGGTTGTGGTCGGGCTGTTCGTTTCGACAGCGACGGACGATACGGCGGCGGGCTGAGGCGTCTGTGTGGAAGGTACCTCGTCTGCAGCCGGGGGCTGCGCGTCCGCCGCTGTCGGAGGGTCGAGTCTGACGATGGCAGCGACACGTTCGCGCGGCAGTGGCAGTCGTTCCAGCCGCGATTCAAACACCACCTGTCGTTCGTCCATCGAGATCAACTTGCCACGCAGCAGGTCTCCCTGCGGTGAGACCAGCAAGTGCGTGGGCGGCCGATCGCGACGAAAGCGGGGATTTGTCAACGCCGTCTGCCGCGACTCCTCTTCGATCAGATGCCGAAACGTGGCTCCGGTCTGATTCTCGCACGTCACGTCGCTGATCAGGATATTCTTCTTGCCCACTCCACCATTGGTCTGGATGAGCGACAAATCGACGGACACACCTCGCTGGCTGGTGCCCTGCGAGTTGATCGGAACCGAACCCACAGCCTGGCCATTGGCGAAGACGCGGATTTGTCCTTCGCGGATTGCCAGCTCAAGGTCGGCCTCGGTGGTGCGCAGATCCACTCGCTGCTGCTGAGTGTTGTTCTGAAAGACCTCCGACCAGACGTTCATGGCATCTGTCTTGCGTGACCTCCGTCCCGCTAGAAACACCTGCGTGCCTGACATGACAATCGGCACATAGGTGGCCTGTTCGTCGGACTTGAGGCTGACATCTCGAAACAGTTCCACCCTCAACAGCACCGTGTGATCGGGAGCCCACTGCGCGCGTAGCCGCAGGGTGTCTCCGCTGAGCACGCTGTTGTGACGGAAAAAACCACCGTCATTCAACCGCACCGTGTGATCATTCACCACCGTGAGTTTGTTGTGCGACAAACCCGCGTCTGCATTCTTCCGAAAGTTCAGGCGGCGTGCCTGCGCCCGTCGCGACAGCTCCACGGCTTGCACTTCGGCAGACGCAATCGTCGTGGCTTCGCACACGGGAGAACGAAACACAACCTGCTCTGGTGTGATGCTTGTGACGTGGCAGGGGAGAATATCCCCTGACTTCAAAAACAGCATATCGGGTGGAGGGAGCGGACTTTCCGCAGAGCCCTCGCTGACCACGGCAGTTTCCCGGACGGGACGTGCGAATGTCGCCAGTGTCCCCGGTTGCAGCGGGACGCTTTCCAGAGCACCGGTCACGCGCCAGCCAATGGGGAATTCTGCGTCCTGCCCAAACAGGATCTCGCCGGACAGGTTCCCGCCAGGAAAGGTCATGATGTCGGGAGTGGCAGGAGTCGGGGGTGCCGCGGCGGTCGTGGTAGTGGGCAGCGCCGGCGAGGCACTGCTATTGGCCGGCGGATGGCGAAACGTCAACGTCGCGTTGCCGTCGAGTTGCACGGCCAGCCTGTCGGCCGCCCACGCCGTTTCGATCTGGGCCACACCGTCGGCGAAGGCCACGAGTCTCCCCGAAACGGTCTGGCCGTCTGGCCAGCTCACAACCAGCGAGTCGAGAGTCTCCGGGGCATCGGCCCCCAGGTTCTGCTGGAGTGACTGCAATTGCTCAACGGGGACCTCATATTCCCCGTTGTCGCCTGAGAGCACCAGTTGTTTGCGCTCTGCATCGAGACGCAGCCAGCGCCCGGCGCGCGCTTCGCCGTTGGTCAACCGCAACGATCCTTCCTCGTCCGTACCCGGGCGAGGCAGTTTGCCGTCCCACTCGGCCACGCGCAAGCGTCGCACGGTCAGATTGAGCCCCAGATTGAGCAATCGCACCTGCCACGTTTCGGGCTTCGGTGCGTTTTGACAGGTCAGTTCTCCCAGCAGCTTGCCACTGGGGGTACAGCAGGAGAGCGTGCGAGTCTGGCTGTCAAAGAACAGCTTCACGTGGACTTTGCGTTGATTGGGCACCATCGTCTGCAGCAGCGAGAAGGTCCGCTTCTCCGCAACGACCAACGCGTCCTCCCAGGTCTCCAGTCTCATCATGGTCTGATTGGAGGTGGCGAGCATCAGACTGAACTGACATTGCTGCGAGGACTCAACCGTCAGGTCAATCTGAAAGCGTGCCGGCAGCTTGGCGGACACCGTTAAATTGCCGTCGAGCTGTTCAGTAAACAAAGTACCTCCCGGCAAGATCTTCCAACTGGGAGGCGGCGTCGGTGCTGCGGAGGAGCCGTCATCTGCCTGCTCTGCGGCAGCCACGCCTCCACGGCCGTCTACCGCGATCCGCCGCAGTGGGCGAGCAGTCTGATCGGCGGAGCGATCCTGAGACTGCAGTCCGTCCCAGCCGCGCAGGCCGTCGTACAACAGCGCTCCTTCAAAGCGGCTGACTTCCTCAATCTGCTCGCGTCGCAGCCGGATTTCGCCCGCCCGGTCTGTCGCCAGCGTCAGCCATTGGTCGTCTAGCCCTGTGAGACGACCGGTCAAAATCTGTCCGCCCAGCAGAAACACGCGAAATGAATCCGCTGTCGACGATTGGCTTTCGGAAGCCCGCGCAGCGCCGCCGGTTTCACGAACCGCTTGAATGCTGCTGATCTCGGAGAGTGCCACTTGCAGATCACGGCGGAACCACGGCGAGCGCCAGTGAACAACGCCTTCGGCCACGCGCACCAGTTGCCCCTGCAAACGCTCGCCATTGTTCCAGATCAACACCTGCGGAGTCGCGGCATCCGCCGGCAGTGGCTGCAGCGGTTGAACGGCTGGTCCAGCCGGCAAATTCACTGCGGAGGAGGTTTCCCGCAGAGGTTCGCCCGCGCAGGCAAATGTCGCGGTGAGGACCATGCTGGCGAATCCCACGACGATGCGTGACAGGCCAAGTCTGGGGGAGAAACGAATACTCATGGTCATGACAGCGAGTTCCCCCAGGTGACGCGCGATGCAACGGCCCTCAGCAACAACAGGTTTCCCACCGGGGACCGGAGCACCGAGAGAACCAGTCGAACTGGTGTGATCGACGCGCCGCTCCACCTATCGTTCGTAGATCGGCAGAAAGCGATAATTCAATCCCAGCGACAACAACGCCATCCCGGTCCCATACGCGGGACCATAGGACCCCGGGAAACTGCCATCGTCCCCTTGTGTGTCCTTCAGGGTGTCCGTCAGCAGTGTGTTCCACTTCTGCCACGCTTCAAAATCGCCCTGAAACAGTGCCTGTGACTGGTAGTAGCGAAAGTAATCCTGGTAGTGGTTGTTGCCAGTCTCCTCGAGGTTACCGGCGACTCGCTTCAAGACCGCTTCGTATTCCTGCCAGTCCTTGCGTTTGCCGATCGCCATGACGAGTGCCGCAATCGCTTTGAGATTGTCAGATCCCCCGCCCCCGATCCCCGAATAGCCCACCTCGCCCCGGTTGGTGGTCATCGACTTGAAATACTCGAGCGCCTGATCGATGCAGGTGTCCGGTACCTTGATCCCCGCGTTTCGCGCGGCGAACAGCCCCATCAATACCGCGCCAGAGACCGACGTGTCCGCGTCGTTGGCTTCTGGCGAATATCTCCAGGCGTGAAACTGGTTGTTTTCCGCGGAGGTCACTGCGCACCGCACGGCCAGATCCAGCACCTCGGCCAGGCTTCGTCGCTTCGGAAGCTGATCGGCTGGGGCTCCGCTCCACAGCAGTTCTTCGTCGATGGCCGCGAAGACTTCCGACAGAGCCAGCATCGCGAAGCCGTGGTGATACATGCTGTTGGGCAGATAGCCGGTGTCGGCATCCTGTCGCACAATGATCGCCCGGACGGCGCGGCGGATATGGTCCGCATAAGGGCCAAAGTTGGGATCTTCGCCCGCTGCCAGAAATGCCATCAGGCAGATGCCATCGATGCCGCAGCCATTGTCATTCGACTGCCAGCTCCCATCCGGCTCCTGGACCTTCGCCAAGTAAGCCAGACCGCGAACATAGATGCGATCGACTTCGGTCGTGACCTGGGTGCCAAACCTCAACTGGGGATCCTGGGCCTGCGCCCCCGCACACCCGTTCCACCACACGGCACAAATGACGGTGCAGCAGGCGGCACTCATCCGCAGCCCCCGGCCAATCTGGTTGATCAAATCGCTCACCGGCCCGGGTTTGGTCATCGCTGCTCCAGCGCGTGGAAAAAGGCGTCAATGCCGTCGCGGAATTCCGAGGGGAGGCTGTCATTGCCGCCACCGGTGGCCTGCGGGGGTTCGCGCTGCTCGACTTTGGCCAGCGCATCAAAGCCCGGTCCAAATGCCTCCAGTGCCACGCGGTCGGTGTCCCCCTGGCCTCCGCCGCCAGGATTCGATCCACCCCCCCCTCCGCCGCCCGGATTGCACCGTTTGCTGCGCAACAGCATCTCGATGGCTTCGGTTTCGGCGGCAATCGCGCGACCTCCGGTCTCTGGCTCAGACAGAATCTGCGTGGCGTCGTCCATCGCACTCGCCGCGGCCGACAGCAGACTCAGTTCCTGGCCAAACTTCTCGGCTCCCATGGGCAAGGCGCGAATGTCCAGCATCACCGCTTGCGTCCGCTCCAAGAGGGCCGCCTGCGTGTCGGACTGCGCTGTCGCCTGCTCCCCATAGCGTTCGGCGGAGAGCGCACTGCGCCCCCCCTCCAGCGTGCGAGTCTCTTCCCGCAGATCCATCTCTCCTTCGAGAATCCTCATCACTTCGAGCACGATCGATGGCGGCAGGCTCTCCCCCTTGCAGCCTTTGCACTGGCCGCACTTCGACGCCGAGACCAGCTCTTCGGCCCAGCGATCGAGCACGTCGCTCCAGAACTCGGCCCGCGCGAGCGAGTCGCCGGGCCGGCGTTCGAGCACGCGTGCGCCCACCTCGGCCACGTCGTCCACGACATCCAGCTCTTTCATCTCGTTCAGCACTCGTTCGAACTTACTCTCCCGACAACGATCAAAATACGCAGACAGGTCAGACTGGATGTCGTTGATCTTGCCGCTTTGACGCGTCTCAACATCGGCCAGCCGCTGACGGCGCTCCACTTCGGTCTCGGTGTTCGCGGAGGGTTGGGAATTGCCAAAACTGTCGAACAGTGTGCGATTGAGGGCATTGGCCACTTCCAATTGCTCACGGGCTGCCGCCTTGAATCGCTTCACGAACGTGCTGTTCTCCAGATCGTCCATGATTTTCTGCAGCTCTTCGCGGATCTTTTCAAACTCCAGCAGCAGCCCTGCCTGTTCCTCCAGCGCAGCCTCCATTTTTTCTCCCGTTGCTGTCGTGGCGGGGGGCGGAGGAGGCGTCGACGGCGGACCGCCCTGCAGTGTGGTGGTTGGCAAGCCAAACTTGGGACGCGACGCACTTGTCGAATCGGAGGGTGGCTTCGGGGGCTGAGGCGGATTCGAGCCCGATTCCACATCCGAGATACCAGGCACCGCCGGCGTCGGCGGCTTCATGCCCCCCGGAGCGGGCGGCATCGTTCCGAGATTCTGACCAACGGACGGCCCCACTTTGCTGGCGGATGTCGCCGGCTTGGCCGGAGTGCGGCCCGGCGCTTTCGCGCCCGCGGTGAGTAGATCTGCCACGTTCGGCATCCGCTGATTCGCAATGTGCCGCAACTGCGTCAGCGCCTGCGCCCACGTTTCCAGGTGTCCCACCAGCATGTCGGGATTGCGCAGCGCCTGCTTGATGAGCGCATCCCCCTGTGCGGTCACGCTCACCAGCCGCTCGCCATTCGCTCGCTCGCTGGCGGCCTGCTGTTCGATCTGCCGACGAACGTCGGGCTCATTGAGTTCTTCCGCCGACAACTGCCGCAACTGGCGATTGGCGTCGTGCAGCCGCATTTCCTCTTCATAAACGTCATCTGCCCGACTCGCCCAGCGGCGCAATTGATCCATCATCCACACCGCGTGTTCGGTGGGGGACATCACCTGCAGCCGCAGCGGTGTGGAGTACGAACGCTCGCGACCAGGTAGATAGTCTTCGGCAAAGGCCCTCATCTCGATGACTTGCGGCGACAAGCCGTCCCGCTCCGCACAGAATGACGCCGTACTGGTCAGCGCCGTTTGTTCGGGGCCCCCCACCTGCACCAGTTTTTCGTGCGGTCCCTCGTCCGACAGGCTCGCGGTTCCGGGCGCGGTGGACCACTCCAGGCCCATTTGCCGCACGCCAAAGTCATCCCGCGATTTCAGATCGAACAGAATCGTGTCCGTCGACAAGACCACGGTTTGCGGTTCCTGCTGCTGCAGGAACACATCCGGGGCCGCGTCGGCCACTGTTTGCAGGCGCAGGCGGAATGGATCCCGGCTGCTCAGTCCCAGCGAGTCTTCCCAGGTGAACTCCAGCACGCTGGAGTCTGAGACGACGAGTGGCGTGGTGCGTAACTGATCGCCAGTGATCGGCAATGGCTCGCCATCCACGGCGGCGCTCGCCAGTTCTCGACTGATTTGTGCGTGAAACTCCACGGTGGTCCCCGCCAGCACCGAAATGGCCCCTCCCCGAACATCCGCGGTGCGGGGCCCTGCCAACTGCAGGTACTCTGGCAAGGTCAGTTGCGCCGTCACGCCCACCAGTTCTGGCCGGGCCGCCACATCCACGCGCACATCGCGCGTCAAATCTCCCACCCGCAGATGCACAGTGCCCGCTTCAATTTGCGGCGGCAGATCAAAGACGTATCCCCCCTCCTGCTGGGCAGCCGTGACGACCGGTTGCTGCTGCACGCGCGCAGACGCCGTTCCGGGTGACCATTGCGTGGCGGGCGTCAGCCGTGCCGCCAACGGAAATGCTTCGCCATGCGGAACCACCATCGTCGCGGGCAGCGCTTCGACACGCGCAAACGTGAAGCGTTCAATGGCCTGCCAAGGCAGCGCCCAGCGTGCCACGGCGTTCCAGCCCGCCGCGGGAATGCAACACAGCGCCACGGTCGCGGTCAGGACAGGCACAGCGGCCAACAGGGCCCATTGCCGATGACGGGGACGCGGTACGGCCACCGACAGATCGCGGACGCGCACTTCATCGTCGACCTGCGCGATCGCAGCTTCGGCCAGTCGTCGACTCTCGTTCCACGCCCGTTCGCTGTCCACCAGTTCGATCACCCCCAGCACCTGATCGCCGAACGTCGGGAACTTGTGCTTCAGAATGATCGCCACCTGTCGCAGGCTGCGCGTTCCCCACACCCAGCGGTGCAGCATCCAGGGCAAGAATAGCGCCAGTCCCAGTGTGCCGCTCAAGAGCGACAGTCCGCGGACCCAGCCCGGTGTGTCGTACCAACGGTCGACGGCAAACACCACGAGATACGACATCACCAGCCCAAACAGGCCGGCCAGGATCGCTTCGGTCAGCTTCACGCGGCGCACGGTGCGGCGAAACTGTTCCAGTCGCGTGCGGGTGTTTTCGGGCAACTGCAAGGAGTTCTCAGACATGCTGCACGCCCCCGCCAGACAGTGGTGTCGGTGGTGAAATCACGGCCGCGGAACAATCGCCCCGCAGGCCGGTGACCGACAGAGTATATCCTCCCGGTTCGCAGTCTGGGAGAATGAAATCCCCTGCGAAATTCGAGTCCCGACGAAATCCTCTCGCTGGATTAAGTCGTCTGTCAGCCCCCGCCCGCGACATCTCCGCCGATGGTTTCTCTCCAGCCATCGATCATCGACCCCAGTCAATTTGTCTTCCAAATCGCGGCAGATGGTCCCCGCTTCATCCCGTCGCGTCAGCGCGAAGCCAAACCGGGCCTTGGAACGTTCCGTCGGACGCGCATGGCTGCGAATGAACTTTTTTCTGCATCACTCACACAAATTGATCCACGTGCAGACTCTGACCGTTGCAGTACTCGCCGCCTCGCCGCAGCAGCGCTGCGTCGCGCACCCGCCACGGTGGCAAAACAGTCCACTGACAGGCATCGTGCCAACAGCGGGATCGGGGTTCAGCCACTGATTTTTGTCAGTCCTCGTAGATCGCAGGGTGCCACGGCTGGCTCGTCCAGCCGTGAGGGGATTTGTGTCTCAGGCGGTGTCTGAGGTGACCAGTTTTCGGCATCTGTGGCACGCTGGTACGGAAGATAGGAGAAAAGAGAGTTTGGGGTTGGCTCACGCCAAGCGAACGTGATCCCGAAAGTGCCTGAAGCCATCGCGCCCTCAGGTCGCTGGGTTGGTCAGTCCCCCATCGACGGATGAGCGTGGCTTCTCAAACATCTCCGTGGCTCTGTGGCTCCGTGAGATCTATGTCCTGTCCCGAGGACGCTGTTCACGGGGCCGCCGGCAACCAACGTTGATGTCAGATTCCGCGCGAGCAGTCTCGTTAGTTCCTTGTAGGTTCTCACGGAGGCACAGAGCCGCGGAGAAAGATTCAGTCGTTTGTAGGTCAGGCTGTGCCTGACGTGAGAGTCAAACCCGACTCGATCGTCGGAAAGCCGTTGGCGCGTCGCTCGTCAGACAAGGCCTGACCTACTGGTACCGGACTTCAAAATGAACCGTCGCATGAGACACTGCTCTACAGTTGCGAGACGATCGGTTCGCGGGGACAATCAGTTGGCGAAGACGGAACCGTGCGGAGAGGCCGGAAGTCGTTTCCCGTCGCCGGCCAGAGCAGGCAGCCAGATTCGGGACACGCCAATGCAGATTGACTCGTTGTGGCGGCCCGGAGGTCAGTCCCGTTGGCTGGGACTCTTCATCGTGCTGTTGTTCGCCGGTCTGGCGAGTCCACGGCCGGCCCTTGCTCAGGACGTGTTCGGCATTATTGAGGCTGCCGCCGATGCTCTGCTAGGTAACGGTGCCAATGCGGGGGGGCGCGGTCGCCGGGCCGCCGAGGTCGCCGCTGAGCCCCGTCTTCCAGCTCAGCCAGCCAAAAAGTTGCAAGCGCGGCTGGAACTGTTGTCCCGCTGCTATCAGACGTGGCTGGAAGCCACCCTCACGCTCACCGACGAGCAGCGCGTCAAACTGGCTCAACTGCTCCAGGCCGAATTGGCGCAAGACCCGGCTTTGTTCATCAAGCCGATTCCTCGATTGCAGGCCACCATTCCGCGTGATCTACCCGTGTTGTTCGGCTTGCACGATGGACCGGCGGACGCCTTCACAAAGTCGGTGAATCAGTCCTTGAAGGCGAACGTTCTCTCAGCCGAGCAGTCCGCGCGACTCGACGCAGCGCTCGCCGAGCGCGCCCGATGGCTTCGGCAGGCATATTGTCAGTACTTCGTGGCGATGGTGGACGAACATCTGTTTCTGACCACCGACCAGCGGGAAAAAGTCCTTGCCTCCTGCCTGAAGTCGGCGCGGCCCCCGCGCCACGCGATGTATCAGTTGGGGGGGCAGGTGTATGGCTATTATATGCCGATCGAATCTGCCTCCGCGGTCATGCCACCGGACTTTAAGAAAATTCTGGAAACGTGCCAGGCGCGCTGCCTCGAATTGACCGACGGCAACGATCAGCAACCAAACTACTTCTCTTCCAATGAGGGCCGCCCGGCATGGGAAAAGAAGCTCGCAGAAATGAATGCCGCGGGCCGGGTGCTGCTGCGCAATGCGGTCGAGGTGCGAGTCCGCTGGGCCACCATCGAATATGACTTGAATCCCGACCAGGTCGCGCGGTTGCAAGTGGCCGGCAAAGGCGCGGCAACCACCGCGTTGTCGGACTGGCGCGAAAACGCTCGCTCGACTTTGGACAGCATCGAGCAACAAATGCAACAGCAGCCGGGTGGCGGGAACATGATGTGGGGTGTCGGTGATATCGACGGCAACTCGATTGGCCGGAATCCATTCTGGACCGCAGCTTTGACGGCGGTTCGCCCTCGTCCGTCTGTCCCGGAAACCCCAGCGAGCACTCCCGATCCTTCCTCGCCAGAACCGATTCCTCCGGCCCCGGACCTTCCCCAGCCGCGGCCAGAAAATGCCGCCCGTCGGCCGGCGACGAATCGGGCTCCACCCTTTCCGATCAATAGCCGGGAACGATTCCGCCACGCCAGCGGTGTGGCCGCGACGTTGGCCATGCTCGATCAGGAGCTGTGGCTCACTCCGAACCAGCGCGAAGCACTGCGGTCAGAGGTGGCGAAGTCGATTCCGGCGCAGGGAGTGCAGCACTCAGACTACACCCAATATCTGGGAGGACTGATCCTTCTGGCCCAACCCATGTGTTGGCTGGACGCCGACTCATTGTCGAGCCGGCTCAGGCCCGCCCAGCGGGAGACGTGGGATGAAATGAAGAAGATTTACCGGTTCAATGCCGGCAACAGTACTGTTTCGATTTCCTTTCCCAACTGGGGTAACTTGCAGATCTCAGTGGCGCGTTGACAGTTTTGTTTGTAGTGGTCTGTCTGGTGTTATGTGTCAGGCATCGTCGGGGTCACGTGGGGTGCCACGGCTGGCTCGTCCAGCCGTGCGAGCGGAGGTACTGGCGTGAGACGACACCGAAACACTCTTGTATCCCTTGCTGTGCCGGAACGTCAGAGTGACCGATACCCTCGTGTCATCCGACACGGCTTGACTTGCAAATCACCTCACGGCTGGACAAGCCAGCCGTGGCACCCTGGGATCTATGATGGCTGACAAGTAGCTGTGGATGAATCAGTAGGTCAGGCTGTGCCTGACACAACGTCAATGTGGCTCCAACTGTGCCTGTGGAATAGCGTCAGCCAGCAGGTCAGGCTGGCCCTGACAAGCAACGTGGATGGGACCTTCGCGTCAGGCACAGCCTGACCTGCGGGTACTGCCTTGTGGGTCACGCTGTGTTCATTTCCTGACACTCCTTTGTCGACACTCTTTTCACTTCAGGGCAACACTGCGAATGACTGCCATGACCGACACGACGTCCGCCTTGCAACCCGATGATGTGGCCGCGATTGATGAATTGCGGCTCGTCTATCGGCGGCTCAAGCAGGAACTCTCCCGCATCATTGTGGGGCAGGAGTCCGTCATTGAGCAGTTGGCGATCTGTTTGTTCGCCCGGGGGCACGCGCTGTTGATGGGGGTGCCCGGGCTGGCCAAAACACTGCTGGTGAGTCGGCTGGCGGAAACCATGTCGCTGTCGTTCAGCCGCATTCAGTTCACGCCCGATCTGATGCCGATGGACATCACCGGCACCGACATTCTGCAGGAGAGCGCGGCCGGCCGTCGCGAGTTCGAGTTTGCCAAAGGACCGGTGTTTGCCAACATCGTGCTCGCTGACGAAATCAATCGCGCGCCGTCCAAGACGCAGGCCGCGATGCTCGAAGCGATGCAGGAGCACCGCGTCACCGTGGTCGGCCGCACGTATCACGTGGGGGCCCCCTTCTTTGTGCTGGCCACGCAGAATCCGGTCGAGCAGGAAGGGACCTATCCGCTGCCTGAGGCGCAGCTCGATCGCTTCATGTTTCTGATCACCGTGGACTACCCTTCGCGACTGGAAGAATTGGAAATCGCCCGGACGACCACGGGCGGCACGGTCCCTTCGCTGGAGCACATTCTCGACGCAGAATCCGTCCTGCGATTTCAGGATCTCGTCCGCCGCGTCCCCGTGCCGCAACACATTTATGAGTTTGCAGTCGATCTCGTGCGGCGCACGCGTCCCAAACTGCCGGAGGCCCCCGAATGGCTGCGGCCACTGGTGTCGTGGGGGGCGGGGCCCCGCGCTGTGCAGTATCTGATTCTGGGAGCCAAAGCCCGCGCCGCACTCACGGGCAGTTATATGGCGCGGCTGGAAGACCTGCTCGCGGTTGCCAAGCCCGTCCTCACCCATCGGGTGCTCACTACGTTCAATGCCGAGTCCGAAGGCATTCGCAGTCCGGAAATTGTGGAACGACTCACGGCTGAGCTCAATCGCGAGAAGCTGCGCTGAAGAGTCGGGGGCGACGACGCTCATGTGGAATGTCCGTCAGTCGTGTCCCGACGGGCTGCGAGTTCTGCGATGGAAGCTGCCAGGGTGGGTGACTGCGAGGTCGTGGTGGGTGTCCCGTCTCTGGAGTCCGCTCGATGACGTAACGCTTGTGGTGGTGGCCACCGCTGTAGTGCCCACTGTTGTGGCGTCCGCTGTGTCACCGCGGCCGCGGCTGCCTGTGTGGTGTGATCTGACCGGAAATTGGCATGCGAGAATGGATCGATCCGAAAGTTGTCTCCCGGCTGCAGGGACTGGCGCTCGACGCGCGCTATCCCATGATTGGCAGCGTGTCGGGACGGCATCGCAGTCCCTCACGGGGTTCCAGTCTGGAGTTCTCTGAGTACCGCAAGTACGTCCCCGGCGATGACACCCGTCGGCTGGACTGGCGTGCGTGGGGCCGCAGCAACCGGTACTACATCAAGGAATTCGAGGCCGATACCAATCTGCGGATGTGCTTTGTGATCGACGTCAGCGGGTCAATGAACGTCGGCCGGGATGGTTCTCAGGCGGCGGGCGACTCCAAGCTCGACTACGCCCGCCGGATTGCCTCCACCATGGCCTATCTGGCGGCAGGGCAGGGGGACGCCGTCGGACTTTACAGCGCCGGTGCAGAGTTTGAATTGGAAATCGCACCCAAACGCAGTCCCGCCCACCTCAAGCTGGTGCTGGACGAGATCTCCAACTTGAAAGCCGGAGGTGAAACAGGACTGCCCGCTGCCCTGCATCAGGCTGCCGAACGGATTGCGCAGCGGGCCTTGGTGGTCATCATCAGCGATCTGTTCATGGACCCGGACACGCTACGGGAATGCTGCCAGCATTTGCGGTTTCGCCGCCATGACGCCGTGGTGTTTCATCTGCTCGACAAAAATGAAGTCGACTTTCAGTTCGACCGGCCGATGCGCTTTGTCGATCTGGAAGGTCTTCCGCCCATGCTCCTGGATCCGTCGTCCATTGCCCGCCAGTACCGGCAGGCCGTGCAGGAGTGGCTGGAGAGACTCAAACGCGTGTTTCGCGACTCGGCTGTGGACTATCACCGCGTGAACCTGCACGAGAACTATGCCGACGTCCTGTCGCGCTTTCTCCTGGCGAGGAAGCTGTAGGCATGACATTTCTGCAGCCGTGGCTATTGCTGGCGCTCCCCCTCATTGCGCTGCCGATCCTGATTCACCTGATCAATCAGCATCGCTACCGGTCGATTCCGTGGGCCGCCACGATGTTTTTGCTGCAGGCCAAACGCATGTCGCGGGGCATGGCCCGGTTGCGCTACCTGCTGATCATGCTCATGCGCATGCTCGCGATTGCCGGCTTGATCTTCGCGGTCGCCCGGCCGATGTCCGCGGGCTGGCTCGGACTGACATCCGGTGGTGTCCCGGACCAGACCGTGGTCATTCTCGATCGTTCGGCCAGCATGGAAGCCGCTGATCCCCGCACCAGTGTCTCCAAGCGGGCCACCGCCGTGGACAAACTGTCCCGCGCGCTAGAGGATCTGGGACGCAACACAAAGGTGACGTTCTTCGACAGCGCCACCGGCCTGCGCGAAGAACTCGCAGCGGTGTCGAACCTGTCGCTCACGACCAACGTCGAACCGACAGCCACCACGGCCGATATTCCCGGCCTGCTGCAAGCGGCCCTGGATGATGTCCAGCAGAATCAGGCGGGCAGGGCCGACATCTGGGTCTGTTCCGACCTGCGGCAGGCCGACTGGGATCCTGCCGGCGGCCGATGGACGAGCCTGCGCGAACAACTCGCCAGCCGCGATGGACTGCGGCTGTATTTGCTCACGTACCCCTTGGTCGATCCAGAGAACCTCTCAGTCACGGCTTCGGGTGTGCATCGGCGCGAAACCGCGCAAGGAGCCGAACTCGTGCTCGATCTGGAGATCCTGCGGGCCTCTCCCGCTCCTGAGCCCATTACCATTCCCGTGACGATCGAAATCGCGGGTGCCCGTTCGACGCTCGATATTGAACTCTCCGGCAATCGCGCGACTCAGAACGGGCATTCCATTCCGATCGACAAAGACATGCAGCGGGGCTGGGGACGCGTGGAACTCCCCCGCGATGTCAATGTGCAAGACAATGTCGCCAACTTTGTGTTTGCCGAAGCGGCACCGCAAAACACGGTGATCGTCGCCGATGACGAAACCGCGGGAGAATACCTGCGGCTCGCCGCGAGCACCCCCAGCGATCGCAATTTGACCTATACCGCGACCGTCATACCCGCGGAACAGGCCGGCACGCTCGCATGGGCCGACACGGCGCTCGTGATCTGGCAGGCCGAGCTCCCCGAGGGGATTCTCGCGCGGCAGTTGGAGAGCTTTGTCGCCCGCGGGGGCTCCGTGCTCTTCTTTCCGCCCACCAATCCCTCCTCCCGCGAACTGTTTGGCCTGCGCTGGGGCAACTGGCTGGAGCCCACCGCAGCCGAGCAGTTCGCCGTGTCGCGCTGGCGCATGGATGCCGACCTGTTGGCCAACTCGCA
>JBGSIP010001023.1:0-3776 GCA_041742495.1 Planctomycetaceae bacterium | reverse complement strand
GCCCGCGCCGGACGCGCTGATGCAAGAACTGCCGGCGGCGTGGATCGGCTTTGTTCGCAGCGAGCCGGACGCGGTTGCGTGCGTGGTCCATGATGGCCGACTGGGAGCGGCGGACGCGGCGTCACTGGCTGGCGATGAGATGTCTGCCGCTGTGGCGGCGCTGCCGCGGGTCGACGTGTCGGCCTGTGTGGATCTGCTGCGTTGGCCGTGGGAGCTAATTCACCGGCATCCTGCTGCGCTGACATCGCAGTTGACTGGGGCCGATTTGCCTCCGTGTGGGTCGGCGGCCAACTATCCCGGCGTGTACTGGTTGAATGCCGAGCACATTCACGCGGGGGCCGAGGTGACCATCAAGCCGTGCGTGGTGATCGATGCCAGCCAAGGGCCGGTGTGGATCGACGCGCGGGCCACCATCATGCCTCACAGCCTGATCGAGGGGCCTGCTTACATCGGGCCGGGAACTCTCGTTCAAACCGGGGCCGTCATTCGCTCCGGGACGACGATTGGACCGCGGTGCAAAGTCGGGGGTGAGGTCGAAGGCTCGATCGTGCATGGCTTTTCCAATAAGCAGCACGACGGGTTTCTCGGCCACAGCTATCTGGGCGAATGGATCAACATCGCCGCGGACTGCATCAACAGCGATCTCAAAAATACCTACGGCACGATTCGCGTTCCCATTCGCGGACGGGAAGTCGAAAGTGGTCGGCAGTTCATGGGGCTGCTGATGGGGGACTATTCCAAGGCGGGAATCAACGTGGGGTTTCCGACCGGGGCGGTGATTGGTTTTTGCAGCAGCATTGTCGGTGCGATGAGCCCCAAGTTTGTCCCCAGTTTCACCTGGATTGAAGGCGACAAAGCGGTCCCCTTCGATCCGGAGCGGGGCCTGGCGGTGGCGGGTCGCATGATGGCGCGGCGACAAAAGACGATTTCGGCAGCCCGCGCAGCCGCCTTTCGCCAGACCGCCGTTCAAGCAGCCAACTGGGAAGCCTTGGATTGACGTGCGTCGCCGCAGGTTCCCTGAAGCCGAGTGAACGTCCTGCCGTGGCTGCGGAATACGTCCTTGTCAGGGCGTGGTTGCCGGGCCCTTCGAGAGCAGGTCCGGATACAATTCGCCCACGATTTCCCTCAGCTCGCGGCGGACGTCTGGCGTGAGGTGCGCAAAGCGAGGATTTGTTTCTTCTCCCGCCAGGAGTTGCCCGAAGCGACGGCGAACATACTCGGCCGCCGGGGCGGGGAGCCGCTGGAATGACTCTGATTCGATCAGGTAGCTCAGTGGATACCTGAACAATTGCCGGTTGAGATCGAAGTCGCGCAACGAACGCCCGGCCGAGTCCCGTTGGCCGCGGGCTGCGAAATCAACGGCAAACGTGCTGGTTCCCGCAATCGGCGACGACCACGTGGCCTGTTCAGCAAAGACGAGATACTCCACCAACGGTTCGCAGACCGAGCGAATGCGGCTGAGTGTCGATTCGGTCCAGCCATCGGTTTCGCGGGCGAGGATGCGGTCGAATTCCTGCTGCTGGTAGATGGCGATGCGTGTTTCCAGAATCGCTCGGGCCAGCCGATTGTGTCCTTCCGCCTGATGTTCCAGTACCAGCATTGCCACGACGTCGCTATGCGGCGCGAGGTACGCGGCTGGATGGATGAAGGAGTCGAGCCGAGCCACGTTGAGGCCAGCGGGATTGTCCGTCGGCGGGTCGCTGAGGTCGTCCTCCACCAGGCGATTGCCGCGATGAATGACATCGCCCGTTACGCCAGTGATATACCAGCCACCCCAGCGGTCGGTCAGCGGGGTGCGATGATCAACGCGCGTCGAGCCGAGCGACAGCCGCGGCTGGCCATCGGCATCAGAAAACACCGACCGCACGAGATGACCGGGAAATCCGTTGGTAGCCGAGGAGCCGTGGCAGACAATGCAATGTTCGTACTGGCGAACCAGCCGCGGTGCCTCTTGATGCTGGTCGAGCGTGTAAAAGACGGTGCCGAGTTGAGAATCGGCAGAGGAGACCTCCAGCACATCTCCCTGTTGGCAGTATCCCACGTAGACATCGTCGTTAAAGTACAGCGCGCGCGGGGTGGGTGGAGCAATGCGATTCCGTTGCAGGCTGGTCTTCGTGAAGACCAGCACTTGCGACGACACGGGAATGTCCAACTGTTCCAACAACGCCGGGAGGTAGCCGAAACTGTCATCCCGCGGGAGCGGTGATGGTGTGGCCTGGGCCGTTTGCAGGTGCGTGGCCAGTCGCTGCACACTGTTGTCGGGCGTGGTCTCCGAGTAGAACACGGGTGCCCGGTCAACATCGTCGGCGGAAACCAGCGGCGGGACGCAGAGTCCACCGCAGATGGCCCAAAGTACCAGCAGAAAAACACGGGTTCGCATGCGGAATGACCCTCTGAATATAAGTGGACCCTAGGGTCCGATTATGTCTCACGGGGTGGCTTGTGTCGAGCGAAATCCGCGGCAAAACCGGCCGCGCATGACGTCCGCGCGTCCGGGTGTTCTGTCCAGTCAGGAGTGTGCAGCGTGCCATTGTCTGAAGCCTCGGAAATTCAGCGACTGCAGGAGGTGGTGTCGCTGCTGCAGCATGATGTGGAACAGCTCAACAGCGCTTTGACGCTGCATCTGGGACTCATTCAGCAATTGGAACAACGGGTGAGCCGCCAGGAAACGGCCCTGCAGATGCGATCCACTTTGGAAGAGTTGCCGCCTGCACTCGAAGATCGTCCCCCCCACTACTGACGTTGGGGCGAGGACGTTTGACAGGTTGCGTCTGCGATGGGCCGCCGCCATGTCGACACGGCGTCCCTCTGCGACGACGGCGTCGGCCGTCCCGAACTAAGGCGGCTGAGATGGGTCGCGCAACAGGGGCTGGTTGAGTGAACTGGTCTCGCAACGCAGCGAGACGGTTTGTTTCCGGAATACAGACCTGCACGGGGTGTGCGCTTTGTGGCCGAGGTCTGCAGCAGGAAATGAATCGCCATGGACGCTCGACAGCCGCACTTTTCTGTCGTCACGAGTCTGTTTGGTGGTTTCGATCTCCTGGCCCGCATGGGGGCCTGTCTGGTCGCTCAGCGGCACAGCGACTGGGAATGGGTGGTGGTCATCGATGGCGGCGATCCTGACGAGGTCAAACAGGTCCGCGCGCTGCAGCGGGAATTTGCGCTGCAGGCACCGCACCAGCCCCTGCGTGTCTTCAGCGTGCCGCGGGCGGAAGGCTGCTATGGCAATGTCGCACGGCAATTTGGGTTGCAGCAGGCGACCGGACGCTACGTCTGCTGGGTCAATCACGATAACCTGATTTGGCCAGACTATCTGACGACACACGCGGTGGCCTTTGAACGCGATGCCGCGGCGATCAGTGTGGTTGATATCTGGCTGTGGAAAGGGGGGCGAAATCACGGCCGGTTTCCCCGTGGGTTCGCCCGCAGTCAGATCGATCTGTTGTGCTGGGCGATGCCGACCGAACTGGCCCGCACGGTGGATGCATTTTCCTCGGCGGAAGCTCAGGAGTATGCGGCCGACTGGGGGTGTTTCGATCGCGCTCGTCGGCTGGCTCGGGTGGAGCACACGTCCCACGTGGTGGGGGTCCACTTCTAGGCGATCGCGCAGGCACGCCCTGTGCCGGCGCTCACACGGTCAGAAAGCACGAGAGCAAGGCACCCGATGCCCGCTTCACCACGAGAATTGCCGCCGGGATCTTCACAACTCGAAATACCGCTGTGGCGGCGGTGCGGGCAGTTGCTGTTGCGCTGGGCGGGCTTGGCGGCGGCGATGG
>JBGSIP010001022.1:0-3023 GCA_041742495.1 Planctomycetaceae bacterium | reverse complement strand
CCATCGCCGCAGGTGGCCGCGACACAACGGCCGATCTGCTGATGGCCATGAAGAATGACTGGCAGGCGATCTTGTTGACCGAGCGCAATCTGGTGTCTGCTCGCAAGAATCTGGAATCTATCGCGGGCCGGCTGTCGAGCGTCAATCGTGACCTGTCGCCGGAAGAGACCCTGCATTCCGACAACGCCGATCGCAAAGAGTGGCAGGACGCCCGACGCTGGTTGCGGGATGCCAGCACGAATGTCAGTCGCTACATGCGCGAACATGACATCGGTCTGACCAGCGCTGCCGGCAATCGTCGGCGTCTCGAACAGTTGTATCGCGACGTGGTCGAGCCTCAACTGGCGGTCCCCGGTGCCGAAGCACTGGCCAAGGAATTTGAGCAACACCGAAAGCTGGCGCAATCGCTGCTCGCCACCATGCAGTCGGTGGCCGCCAACGCCTCACGCGACGGTGAGCAGCGGGCCAAAACGGTCCTCGCTCGCATCGCCGCGAAAGTCCGCACGGCCAAGAGTCGCCGCTGAACAAATGGTTGGCAACTCGCTGCAATTCGTCAATTCAGCGCCGCTGAGCCCGCTGGAGTCGACAGCGTGGCCGATGCTGGTGCTGTTCCCGAAGCAGGGGTGACAATCTCGAAGCCGACCGCTTCCACGCTGTTGCGGACCAGCAGACAACCTTGGCCAATCGCGGGATGATTCCACGTTTTGTCCGTGAGCGCCGCCACACGGGCCTGCTCCACCAGATCGTCCGGCGTTGGATTCACCAGGACCAGCTCCCCCCGTTCCGACTGCACCAGCAGTGTTGGCGGTGTGTTGATTAGCAACACCTGCCCGAAGCCATAGCGACCTTTCTTCCACTGCCGCTGTCCCGTCTCCGCCGAGATGCAAGTGAAGATTTCCTGATCGAACCCATAGATGGAGTTCTCGTGGACCACAAAATCGTTGAATGACGGCTTGAGCGTCCGCTCTGACCAGATCGGAACGACCGACCACCCCTGTTCGTCCTTGGCCACACGTACCCGGGCCAGGCCAATCCCATCCCCGCGGGCCACGATGATGTCACTGGAGCTGATCTGCTGAGGCTGGATCAACGGAGCCGCTTCCAGCAACTTGTCGGCAAACCGCCACAACAGAGTTCCTGTCTCTGGGCTAATGGCCACGAGCCCCTTGGTTCCCGCAAACACCAGACACGATACTCCCGCCAGCGTCATCGGCTGGCAGGAGGAATAGCTCATACCACTTTCGTCGAATTTCCAACGCAACTCACCTGTCAGGGCATCAAAGCCCAGCAGCCCGTGGCCTGCCGCTCCGTCGGCAAACACGCTGACGATTCCCGCCTGCACGACCGGCGACGACGAGAAGCCCCACATCGGGACCGGGGCCTGATACTCACTGACCAGGTCGTGCTCCCAGACCGTCGTGCCGTCCGCCGCAGACAGGCATTTCAACACGCCCCGCCCGCCAAACACATACACCTGCGAGCCCGTCACCGTGGGCGTGGCCCGGGGGCCGGCTCCCGAAACCACTTCTTCAAATCGCGATGGAGTTTCGTTCCGCCAGACTTCTTCGCCGGTTCTCAGTTTCCGGCAGATCGTCAATTCCTGTTCGCCCCGCTGCTCCTGCGTCCAACAGGAGTCACCCACGATCGCGAATGAGCCCCATCCGGGTCCGACGGGGACGCGCCACAGCTCACGAAACTCCAGCGACGCGGGGGCCGCTGCAGAACCACCCGTTGTGCCCACGACGAGCGCGGTCGGTTCGACGCGGCTGTCTTGCGTCGGGCCACGAAAGCCCGGCCAGTCATGCACGGTGACGGAATTCACAGTTGCCACCGTGGGCACCGGAGTAACTTCTGCCGCCGTCAATTGTTGTTCATGAGTCGGCAGCCAGCGCCACGATGCCTCAACAAAGAACGATCCATCGACCCCATTCACCCGAAACAACGTAAACGGAATCCACGCCAGAACAATCGCGGGCAGCAGGATTGCCAGGCGGCGGGCGGGAGCCTGCCGTTCGACCAGCCATGCCGCGACCGTTACCAGGCCGATCCACAACGGCACACCACAGCTCCACAAATTGAAGCTGACGGTCGGATGACTGGCGAAGGCGACCGCGGCCACGCTCAAAATGGTCATCCCGATCAACAGCCACTTTTCTCGCCAGGTGGCCCGACTGAAACCAAGCCACCAGATCAGAAACAACAGCAGGCACACCGCCGGGCCAATCAGCATCGTGAGGAACCGGCCCAAATTCGCAAACTGCGGAGTCAGCCAATACACAATGCAGGCGATTTGAATGGCGGCAATCAGAATCGCCGGCCAAACCCTCAGCCCCTGAGGGCCAACGGTTGCTGCCGGCGGCGCGGCGGTCACCACGGGATTGCAATCAGTGGACATGGGCGAGGCATTTTCGAGGTAAGGAACTCGATGGGATCGACGTCATTCGATTGTAGCACCGAGCGCGCACAACGACAGTCGCCGCCCGGCAGGGCTGAACCTGGACCAACCTGCGTACGGCTTGGGCCAGACAGCCCCTCTGGTGCCTGCTTTCTCATCACACTCAGTTTCCACCGCCGCGCGAGGACAACCGGAAAATCTCGCTGCTCTTCGGTATTCGCAGCCAATGCTGCCAGCAGGAACAATCGATCTGCCTGCCAATCGTGGGCCGACTGATGCTGCGAACGCGGCCTCGGCCGTGGGGGCGGCACTCCACTTGCAGTCCGGACGGCTGGTCAGCAATGTCTCACCATTCAGGAGTTGGTATGGCAACGAATCCACGCTTGGTTTCGTTTCTCGGCGGCGCAACTGGCACTTGGCAGGTGACGCAACAGCGCACCATCGTCGGCGAGCCACTTCCTGTCGTCACACGCCTGGAGATTGTCAGCGGTCGGGAAGGCCCTTGGCCGGAGGACGTCGTGTGGAGCCTGAGCGGCGTGACGAGCAATGACCGGTATGTGGAGCAGGACGAGCGGGACGCCCTGCGGGCGCGACAGGAAGCGTGGGGTCGGACGACGCTCACGCGGGC
>JBGSIP010001021.1:0-2415 GCA_041742495.1 Planctomycetaceae bacterium | reverse complement strand
GAGACCGGCCAGCGCGGTTATCTGCTCGGCGGAGATACCAACTATCTGCTTCCGTACAACGAAGCACTGCAGTCATTGCCTGCTCACATGGCAAGCTCGCATGAACTGCTGGAAGAATCTCCGCGGCAAGTTGCACTGTTCGATGCCACAGAAGAGCTGGTCACCGCGAAGATCGCAGAGATGGCTCGCATCATCGAACTCCGCAACGCCAAGGGCATCGAGACCGCACTCGCCGAGGTGCGCACGGGCCTCGGCATGGAACTGATGGCGACAATACGTGACAACTTTGCAGCACTCATTGAGTACGAAATCCGCGAGGCCACCGCGCTACGTCAGCAATATGCCGACCGGTTTCAGCGGGCGGTGTTGTCTGGCTTGGTGGCGTGCGGTCTGGGAGTGTTGTCCGTGCTGGCATTCGTCTACTTGCTCGGCCGCAGCCTGAGTGCCCGTCGCGCCGCGAATTCGGCTGTGTTTGTCGAGCGAGAACGCTTCCTGGTGACGCTCCGCAGCATCGGGGTGGGCGTCATCGCGACGGACGAACAAGGGCGGATCACATTCATGAATCCTGCCGCTCAAACCATGACCGGTTGGCAAAGCTGGCGTTCCGTCGGGCAACCCTTGGAGAACATCCTCAAAATCGTGCAGGAAGAAACCGGTGCCGAGGCCGACAATCCCGCCTTGCGATCGTTGAATGAAGGGACGCTCAGCGGGCACGAATATCACACGCTGCTGGTCGCCAAGGATGGTTCATACCGCTCGATTTCCGATACGGCAGCGCCCATTCGCGGCAAAGACGGCAAAGTGCTCGGATCGATTGTCATCTTTCGCGACGTCACGGAAGCGCGCGAAGCGGAACGCCAGCGCGAGGAACGACATCGACTCGCCAACCTGACCGCAGAAATCGGCAAAGTGATCGCGCGGGAAGGTGATGTCCCCGGTTTGCTCAAAGCCTGCTGCCAGGCGCTCGTCGCGCATCTGGACAGTTCGTTCGCCGCCATTTGGCTGCACAACTCGGAGGCGAATGTGCTGGAACTCTCCGGCCACGCGGGGCGCGGCGTCTTGCCCAGCGACAAGCAAGTGCGCATCCCGTTCGAACAGTTCCGCGTTGGGACCATTGCCGCCAGCCGCAAACCCTTTCTCAGCAACGAAATCCAGAGCGATACGGACTTCGTAGATCCGGCGTGGGCCGAGCGGGAGCACCTCGTGGCGTTCGCCGGCTACCCTATGATCATTCAGGATCGCCTCCTGGGCGTGATGGCGGTGTTCGCGCAGGAGAAACTCTCGCCAGCCGCGCTCGAAAGCATGTCCGCCATTGCGGACTCCATTGCCAATAGCGTCGAACGCTTGCGCGCCATTGATAATGTCCGCCGCATGGCCAGTCGGTTGTCGGAAGCCGATCGTCGCAAGGACGAATTCCTCGCCACTTTGGCGCACGAATTGCGCAATCCGCTCTCACCGATCATGAACTCGGTGCAACTGATGACCCTGCGCAACGATTCCGCCGAACGGCGCGATCTGCTGGGCATCATGTCGCGGCAACTGGACCAGATGGTACGTCTGATCGACGATCTGCTCGACGTGTCCCGCATCAGCCGCGGCCGGGTGAAGTTGCAGCTGGCGGCTTGTGAATTAAAACCGGTGCTGGAGCATGCGGTTGAAGCGGCCAAGCCATTCTTCGATCAGTCCAACCATACGCTCGCCGTTAGACTCTGCGAAGATCCGCTACCGGTGATGGGGGATCCCGGGCGACTGACGCAGGTGGTGACGAATCTGCTCAACAATGCTGCCAAGTACACACCGGAAGGTGGCCACATCCGGCTGGCGACCTGGCCGGAAGATGGACACGCCATTATTGAAGTTGAAGACAACGGCATTGGCATTCCTCCCGAAAAACTAAGCGACGTGTTCGAGATGTTCTCCCAGGTCGACACCGCACACGAACGGGGCAAGGCGGGGCTGGGCATCGGACTGACCATCGTCAAAAAGTTTGTGGAGATGCACGGCGGAAGCGTGCTGGCGCGTAGTGCCGGCGTGGGCCAGGGGACAACCTTCCGCATCGAACTCCCGCTGACAAGTCCGTCGTCGCTCCCCTCAGGGGAGGACGACCACGCTGAGACGTTGGAGTTGCCCCAGCGGTCGTACCGCATTCTGATGGCCGAAGATACCCCCGCCATTGCCCTTGTCTTTTCACGCTTGCTGGAAGCAATGGGGCATCATGTGACGGTCGCCGGCAATGGTCGCGAAGCCCTCGACCAACTGGAACGGTCGATCCCCGACTTGGTCTTTTCCGATATTTCGATGCCGGTAATGAGCGGCTACGAGTTTGCGCGGGCGGTTCGCAATGACCCACGGTTCAACAAACTCTATCTGGTCGCCATGACAGGTTATGGCCAGTCAGCCGACCGCGAGAATGCG
>JBGSIP010001020.1:0-1561 GCA_041742495.1 Planctomycetaceae bacterium | reverse complement strand
CGAGCGCGTTGTCGATCGCCTTCAGCTCCTTGCTGCGCGGCTTCATGCTGCGCTTCGTGTCGGCAATCCAGTTCGCATGGGACATCACTGCCATCGGTACGATCCTAAGCGTGCCTGGCCAATCGGGAGTGGCAGTCAGGGAGATGAAGTGGATTGCGAGCGAATCGTCAGGGGACATCGCGGCCCACCGCTGACAGTCTCCGCCGGGACAATGACGGCAATGACTATATCACCAGTGACAATAGCCGTGGTGATACGCGGCCACAACCGGGGTGAGGGTGGTTTGCCGCAGGGGCTGGCAGGCTACGTCGAGAATATTCGATTACGCGATTTCCGCCGGGATTGGGAGAACAGGCACTATCAGATTCGCCCAAATGTGCACTTCGTGCGATAGGGCGACAGAACCGTTGTCTTCCCTGTGTGACCGCTGCGGACGCTGGATGGTCCGACGCTCGATCAATGGCTCTGCGACCTGCTCACGATTCAGAACCGCAGTTGCCCGGCGGCGAGCTGGTTATTTTGCCCCCGGCCGCTGGCAAGCTGGCCGTGTTGAGGCGCTTGGTTGCAAGTGCTCAGTAGCGGATTGGGAAGGGTGAGTGATAGCGACTGATGAGCGAGACCGCCGATTGCCTGCGGAGAAGCCGTTCGTCCGGGCTCCCAGACTTGGTCTCGCCATCCATCCGTCCGAGGCTTTGGGCGAGTGGCAGCTTTTTGCGTCCCGCAGAAATGACTCGCAAAAGACCCGGCGACTTGCTGTCGGGAGAGATGCTGATCCCGACAGCAAGTCGATTCACGTGCGCCAAGCCGTTGCTTGTCAGCCTGTTGAACAACACCAGCACAACAACAGTCTAGGTGACACGGGGCTCTGCCAGTGTTGTTCTCCTCGCCTAAAAGTCGGCACTGGCGAAGCCAGTGGCACTCGGATTGGCTTCAAGTTGCGCTTGTTCAACGGGCTGTTATCTCACAATTTCCGTATGCCACGTTTCAAACGAAATGCGACAGGTTCGCAGGAAGTCCAGAATCCGTGCGTCAGTGACCCCGCCTGCCAGATCCAGGTCGAGTTCCAGGTGCGGGTCACCTTCGTCGTCGAGATATGAGCAGGAGAATCGCTTGGTCCGGTTCCATTCGTTGACTTCTGCAAGGGTGACGTCCACGTCTCTAAATGCGATGTGAAACTGCACTGCCTCCTGGCCTTCGCCAATGATCAACTGAGCCTTGAACCCATTGATCTTCCACACCAAGTCGCCATCTTCATCGATCGTCGCGGCGTAGCCTTCGTCAGCCATCATGCTCCTCAGTTGCTCGCCAGAGATGGTCTTGAAAATTTGTTCTTGAACGTCCGCGGCGATGGCCAACCGCGGGAGCAACATTCCCAACATGATAAAGCCGATGATCGCCGCTCCGAATACGCCCCTGCTCACGTTTGCCGGCATCTCCCAACCTCCGATTCCAGTTTGTCAGAGTAAGCTCGACGGTCGCATTTGCGGTCAATTGGTCCCGCGTTCCGCCAGCCTAGTTTCAACGGCAGGTTTGCAATTGTCAATTCGCCGGTCGAGTCCCC
>JBGSIP010001019.1:0-8611 GCA_041742495.1 Planctomycetaceae bacterium | reverse complement strand
GGCATGGGGGCCCCGTTCGATTGTCCACCCGGCGCTGGTCCTGGCGCCGTGTACCAGCCCGGTTTCGACCCTGCGGCGATGCCACCACAGGCGCGCCAGTTGAATCCGTTGCCCGTTCAGAATTTTGAGCAGGACGCTCCCTCGGCCGAGCGCATCGCCGACGAGTTTGTCTTCGATGGCGGTGATCGCGACGTGCCCGTGCATTACAGCCCGACCGAACGTCAGGGGCTCGACACGGAAGACACCGTGGTCGAATACACCACCGAACTGGGACAGCAGGAAACGCTCCCTACGAATCGTGTGGCTGTGTATTCGCCCAAATTCTCTGCGGTCCGCTCGATGACCTCCGCCCACGAAAACGCCGATGTGGACCGGCTGGAGGGTGTTCACGAGCAAGTCCGCAACTCGGCCGTCGATGGCGGTCGCGTGGTGGCCACCAGCAAAGTCACGGACGAGCCTTCGTGGAACCGCGTTCGCTCGCGCTCCAGTGGGGTCGAAACCGACACCGGCGTCAGCCATCGCGATGGCTCGCTCAATCCCTCCGGACACACCAAGCTGGAAAACGTGTTTGCCGACGAATCGTCGAGCGGCGTTGGCCAGTTCCGGCGCGCTCAAGCCGCCATTCTGGCGACCGAACTCCTCGCGGCTCGCCAATGGACCCGTGATCAAAACCCGCAAATCGTCGGCACTCTGGCCGAGGGAATGGAAATCAAAGCCACGTTTATGGCGCAGGAAGTCGTGGGAGTGGAAGACAAGTCACTGCCCGGTCGTCTCCGCGTGATGAAACGGGCCGACAAACTGAATGCCGAGCGAGGCGAAGTCATCGCCTTCACGATCGACTTTGAAAACTCGGGCGATCGGCCGCTGTACAACCTGCGGGTGGTCGACAATCTGTCGCCCCGGCTGCAGTTTGTCGATGGCTCCGCCACGTCGGAACTTGCCGGCAAACTCGCGGTGCAGGACAACAGCGAAGGGAGCCTCGTGCTGATCTGGGAATTGTCTGAACCACTCCCCGGTCATGCTCGCGGCAGCGTCACGTTCCAGGCGGTCGTCCGCTAGGTCAACCGTTTCCGATACGGACCCTGGTCGCGGTCCTTGCGGCGTGAGATTCTCAGGTCAACTTCTGATCCTGGTTTTGCGTGTGATGTGCTGCAGTGATGATTGTGAGTCGACGTGCATTGGTCTGCGTTCCACCGAAGTGATTCGGCAACGACAGGATTCCAGGCAACGCAAGTGCTTTGGAACGCAGACCGTCTGTGGAGGATTCGTCCGCCCTGCTGAGGGTTGGCGAATCCTTTTTTTATGCCCACGACCCAAAAATCCGGCTCTTTTGCCGGCGGGCGACGGGATGTGAATGCGTTACACTGCATCCAGACGGAATTCAACAGGCGGCGAGGGACACGCCGGGGGGGACTGCCGCAGCCGCAATTCAGCCGGAGACGTTGATCATGGCCGACAACAGCGTTCTGAATGTCTATCAAGGGGGCAAGGTGCTCGTGGTGGGCTTTGCCGACACCGTTCCCGTGGAAGAAGTGTCGCTGGCCGCCTGCCGGGACGAACTGGTCGACTTGATTCGCGAACACGAGGCCGAGACGCTGGCCTTCGATCTGACCGGGATCGTGATCGTCCCCAGTGGTGCGTTGGGGCTCATTGCCTCCATGCGGAAACTCGGGGTGTCCGTCCATGTCTATAAGCCCAGTGACGATATTCGCGACGTGTTCGAAATCACCAAACTCGACCAGATCGTGCATATCCACAAAATTGACGTTTGTTGATCTGGCGGCCTCTGGAGCCGCGTGTCCAAGTCGCGGTCGGCTGTGTCGCAGAGGCCTTTCGGGCCCGCCTGTAAAACGCCAGACAGTGACCCCCCGCACGCCGACCCGGTGACCGTCCCTGCCGGGAAGACCGCCGTGCCCGCCTTTGAATTTTCCCAGTTCGATGGTTCGGAACCGTTCCAGCCTCAGTCGGCTGACGAACTGTTTGACCAGTTGTCCGAGTACCTGCTGCAATACGGCAGCGACGTCCTCGACAACCTGGATGACTGGGAAGAATCCAATCCCGATCTGCTGCGTCTGTTGACCGAACGTGGCTATGTCGAGCGAGATGCCGACGGGAAATGGGTGGTCACCCCCAAGGCAATTCGCCGCACGCAGTCTCGTGCGCTGGAAGAACTTTTCCATGCGATCCGCAAGGGCTCGCTTGGTCGCCACGAAGTCCCGCAATCGGGCACCGGACAGGTCGTGCAGGAAGTCACTAAACCCTACAGCTTTGGCGATCCACTCGCGAACCTGAATCTGTCTGAGACGATGCGCAACGCGCTGGCTCGCGATGGTCAGCGGCTGCCAATCTCAATTCGTGAAGAAGACTTTGTCGTTCACGACACGCAGCACGAATCATCGTGCGCCACAGTCGTGCTGGTCGACATGTCCGGCAGCATGGGGCGATATGGCAAGTTCGGCCAAGCCAAACGGGTCGCCCTCGCGCTGCTCGGTCTGGTGCGAGCCAAGTACGTCGCAGACTCGCTGCAGATCGTCGGCTTCTACACCTATGCCACGGCGCTCTCGGAACGCCAGTTGATGAATGCCGCTCCTAAGCCAGTGAGCATCTACGATTCGCGCGTCGCGCTGCGCATCAATCTAGATCGCCCCCCGGCGTTCGTTCCGGAACACTTCACCAACATTCACGCCGGCCTGCAGTTTGCCCGGCGGTTGCTCAAACGTTCCACCGCCGCGAACCGTCAGATCATCACCATTACCGACGGCGAGCCAACCGCGCACGTCGAGGGTCGCGACATCCGGCTGATTTATCCCCCCAGTGAACGCACCGCCGCGATCACGCTCGCCGAGGCCAAGCGCTGCGCCGACGAGGGCATCCACATGGCCACCTTCGCACTCATCGAGGACGCGTTCTATTACGGTCTGACCAACTTCGTCGAAGAGATGGCAGCGGTCACCGGTGGCATGGCGGCAACGGTTGACGCTCACTCGATGGGTGAAGTGGTGATCAGCAGTTTTGTCACCGGACGCAAAACTCGGCGACGCATGCGTTGACTTCGCACAGCCCGCTCTCACGTTCGCTCCACGCCGCGTCCGGCTGTCAGCGCTACCAAGGGCCCAAGGTCTATACGCCCGTGATCTTCTCGTCCGCGTTCCCGTCCGTTGCCGCAGCGCACGGACCGGCGCGTTCTGTGGTATTCGGCGGAACTTCCCCGGGGATTCTCAAAATCTCATTGAGAAACTTGCCGCCCCGGACCTACAACCTCTTCGGCGTGAGCGCCTGTCGCAACTCGGCTTCATGATCGCAATCGGGTAATCCGGCGATGAACAGCGGTCTGTGGATCTGGCCATTCGAACTGCAGGAACGCATCGGCCAAGGGGGCATGGGCGAGGTCTATCGCGCGCGGTACGTCAAAAACAATCAGGTGTATGCCGTCAAACTGCTGCCCAAAGAGGTGGCCAATGAGCGGGTCCTGAAACGGTTTGAACGCGAAGTCCGGCTCGCCAGTCAGCTCAATCACCCTAACGTCGTCCGCACCTTTGGCGGCGTCTGCAAGAACGAGCAGCGCTTCTATGCCATGGAGCTGATGGAAGGGGGGACGCTGCACGACAAGATCGTGCGCGCGGGACACCTCGATTGGGAACAGACGGCCATTCTGGGCGAGCCGATGGCGAGCGCCGTCGGCTACCTGCACTCCAAGGGGGTCATTCACCGCGACATCAAGCCCGGCAACTTTCTGCTCTCCAAAACCGGCCAGATCAAGCTGAGTGACTTTGGTCTCGTCGCCATCGTCGCCGAGGGGCGTCTGACCCAGGCCGGTAAAACGCTTGGCACCACGCACTACATGTCCCCCGAGCAGGTGCGTGGCAAGACCGACATTGGCCCGCCGGCCGACATCTATGCACTCGGCTGCGTGTTCTACGAAATGCTGACTGGCCAGACCGTCTTCACCGGTGAATCTGTCATGGACATCATGCGGGCTCACGCACAGGACGAGCCGCCAGATGTGCGGCTGCTGGCCCCCGACACTCCCGCCGCGCTCGCGGCGTTGGTCGCACAGATGCTCGAGAAAGAACCCGCGCGGCGCCCCGCCTCTGCCAACGAAGTCGCCATGCGACTGGTTGCGCTCCGCGAGCGCCCCATGATGCTGACCGAGCGGTCCCCGGAAATTGTGCCGGCACGCCGTCCCCGCACCCCGAGCGATTTCCTGCCTCCGTCAGCTCTGCCACGCGATCTGGCCAGTTGGCTGCCCACGATTCTCGGGGGGGTGTCGATACTCGTTGCCGCGGTGATCGTCAGTTTCGATCGCGACCATCCAGCCGCCATCGAGCTGTGGAAAGAAACCCTGCGGACCGGGACGTCGCTGGAAGTCAAATCGACGGCGGGGTTTGCGTTGGCCCGCCTGTCCGCGAACGACGACGCCCTGATTGATGTCCTGCTGGACGCCGCCGAAAACGCCCCCGAGGATCAAGTCCGCCAGGCTGCCGCCGCAGGTCTGGGTCAGTCGGGGGCACGGGCGGCACGGGCTTTACCCGCGTTGATGCGAATGCAAAAAAACGAGAAAAGCCAGCCCGTGAGGGAAGCCGCCAGCTTTTCCGTCCAGCAGATTCGCGCTGCGATGAACGCCCCGTGAGATCGCGGAAAGATCTCACCTCTCCCGGGCTTCACCCGGACGATCCGTTCTGCCCGTGGGCCTGAGTGCCCGGCCCCTGTTGCTTTGCCGCCCAGGTTCTCGCGACTCGTCACGGCTCGATTTCGCCGTTTCGCTGGGCATCGGGCGCGGCAGGAAATACCATACGGATTACGGTTTACGAGAATCCGCCACGGCGGACGGGCAGACCTGCTGCCGACGATGGCATTCATGGCCCTCCTCCAGCAGTGTCCCCTCCCCAACCAAATTGACATGTCAGCGCCAGCGAGGCCTTCGCGGCGCGTTCGCTCCTGGAAGGAACACGGATGTCTGACAAATCCTACGCCCCTTGCCCCTGTGGCAGCGGCGAAAAGCTGAAATTCTGCTGCGCTGACATTGCGCCCGAGATGAACAAGGCTCTCGACCTGCTCTCGCGCGATCAGCTGCGCAGTGCCCTGCGAATTTTGGAGAAACTGCTTGCGGAACACCCAGGCCGTTCGTGGGTCGTCACCACGTATGCCGCGGCGCAACTGAGCCAGGGCCACAACGCAGACGTCCGCGACATCCTGAAGCCGTTGCTGGCTGCCAGTCCCAAGGATGGCCTCGCCCGCGTGCTCGATGCGATGGCCGCGTTCGGCATGTATGGCTACGACGGCGCCCGCAAAGAAATCCACCAGGCCATTCAGCACGGGATGCCCGCCCATGCCGACATGATTGCCAGTCTGCTGGTTTCTGCCGCCCAGGCACTCGATGCGGGCGAACGCTGGCTCGCCGCGCGGCAGCATCTCATGCTGGCGTTGAAGTTTGCGCCGGAGCAGCTCCGCGAAAACTTCTTCAACATGCTCGTCGAATTCGACAACGAAATCGATATCCCGTTTCCGATGCGCGGCGGGAGTTCGCTCCCCGCCTATCAGCCGGACGATCCTGCCCACCAGAAAGATCATCGCAAAGCGATCCAGTTGCTGCAGTTTGGTTTCTTCATGGAAGCCAACGGCGTGCTGACCAAGCTGGCCGAATCGCTTCCCGATGCCGGTCGACTGTGGCATCAGATTGCCTTCGCTCGCGTTTCGGATGGCGATGAAACCGGGGCCACCGAGGCCCTCGAGAAAACGGCCCAGCTCATCGATGATGAACTCGTCGCGCTGGACTGCGAAGTGCTGGCCATGCTGTTGAAGTGCAAGTCACCCGCCCTGGCCGCTCTCAATGTGTCTCGCAGTTACGGCGTCCCCTCCGCCAGCCGCCTGCTGAGTCTGTTTGACGATGTGCCGCAGTTCAACCGCGTTGGCGACGACGAACAGAATGCCGAAGACGCCGAAGAAGGTGTCTGGTACCTCGTCACCGACAAAGCCGCTGCGGCCACGTCGGGCATCGATATTCCCTTCGAGGATCTGCCCCGCATTGTCGGGCGGGTCGCCGTGCAGGCGCACGCCGAACACGGGCACACCCACTTGCATCTGACGGCCGAAGACGCTGCTCACCTCGACCGCATTGCCGAGCTCATTCCAGACTCCGTCTGGAACGAAGCAGGTATGGAAGACTCGCCCGAATTCCTGGCCTATGGCTACGGCCGAGGCTGGCCGCTGGACCTCGTCCCGCTGCGCACGCGCGCCTTCATCCCCAACAAGCTGCTGTTGCGCATGGCCGAATCCGTCGGCGTGGAAACGGCTCGTCGCTTTGTAGAACAGTGGCCTGATCGGCCGCTGGCCATGCTCGATGGTAAAACGCCCCGCCAACTGGCGGCTCAGCCGGAAACCGAACGCCAGGCGCGTGCTGCCGGCATCGTGCTGCTCGCTTATGCGGAGCGGCTGGGCGTCCAGCTCGACCTGAATGCCCTGTGGCAGTCCATTGGCCTGGTGCCATTGGTGGCTCGCCCCGCCGACGACAAATTCGAGCCCGCCTCGCAATCGCTCACCCAGTTGTTGTTCCTCGACGCGAAGTCACTCCCCACCGAAGCGCTGCAGCGGTTGACTTACCGCGTGATGAAAGTTCGCGTGGGGCAGTTGCTCACGCGGTTTGCGCCCGAACTGTTGTCCCGCGAGAACGAACTCACCGCCGAGGAAAAGGTCACCATTCTGGGCCGCCTGGCGCAGGTCTATTGTCAGGCCCAGCAATTCGAGGCTGCGCTCGATTGCACAACGCAAGCCTTTGAACTGGCCCGCGATGGCGGAGTCCCCGCGATGGCCTCGTGGAAGCTGCAGGAACTGCTGGTGCGGATGAGGTTCCAGTCTCGCGACGAAATTCGGGACTTCATCGCCGACTTCCATCGCCAATATCTGCGCAAGCTGCCGCAGATGCTCTCACTCGTGATGAACGTCATGGACATGCTGGGGATCTCTCCGCCGTGGGAATCGTCCCCGCTCGCGGTGGGCGGCGGATTGTGGACCCCCGGTCAACCGGTGGTCGCCGAAGCGTCAACCGGATCCAGCGTGAGCAAGTTGTGGGTTCCCGGACAGGATTAATGACCTCCGGCGACCGCCAATAGACCCGGAATTGGTTTCCGCTGCCCGCGGGAGCCAATTCCGGCCACGAACAGACTCTTGTTCACGCGGCTGTCGTCACCACCCTGAGATCGACGTGCGGTTTCCCAAAGGATGCCTGCCATGCAGTTTGCATCTGCCTCTGAAGCCATGCGATATGCTGTGGACTGCGCCCTCCGCGGCGTCGGACACGTCGAACCCAACCCACCCGTCGGGGCTCTGCTGGTGGATGCGGACTGGAATCTGCTCGCCGAGGGCTACCACACCCACTTCGGCGGCCCGCATGCCGAGCGACATTGCCTCGAACGCTGGCAGGCTCGCGGCGAACCTTTGCCCACCGGGTCGCGCCTGATTGTCACGCTAGAACCCTGCTGTCACCACGGCAAGACCCCTCCGTGTACTGCTGCCATTCTCGCCGCCGGCATCACTCACGTGATCGTTGGCACGCGTGATCCCGCCCGCCACACCGAAGACACCGGCTGCGAACAACTCACCCGCGCTGGCGTGACCGTGGAAGTTGGAGTCAACGAGGAAGCCTGTCAGGATCTGATCGCCCCGTTTGAAAAACGCACCACGCGCCAACAGGCGTATGTCCACGCCAAGTGGGCCATGAGCTTCGACGGCGCCATCGCCACGCGGGAAGGGCATTCGCAGTGGATCTCCTCCCCCGCCAGTCGCCAGTTGGTACATCAGTTGCGCGGCCGCATGGATGTCATTTGCGTCGGGCTGGGAACCGTTCTGGCAGACGATCCGCTGCTCACGGCCCGCCCGCCCGGCCCCCGCGTGCCACTCAGGATGATTGTCTCGTCGTCAGGTCGCCTCCCTCTGACGTCCCGCATTGTCCAGACTTGCCATGAGTTTCCCACGCTGCTGGTCACCACTGACCACATCCTGCCATCGCATCGCCGGGCCCTCGAAGCGGCTGGCGTCGAAGTGATGCTCGCCCCGCAAGCTTCGCTGGAGGCAACCATCGCCTGGCCCAGCGTCTTGGGCTGGCTGAGCGAACGGGGCGTCACCAATCTCCTGGTCGAAGGGGGGGGCGAAGTCCTGGGCTCCCTGCATGACCAAAACTGTCTGGACGAAGTTCACCTGTTTGTCGCTCCGCAGCTCATCGGTGGAGCAACCGCCGTGCATCCGGTGGCTGGTGTCGGTCTGGCCCGCGTCCCCAGCGTCGCCAATCTCCGGGTGATCGAACGTCAGGTGCTCGAACAAGACCTCTATCTGCGCGCCCGAGTGCGAATGGACGTCGAACGCGAACGCCACGTCGGCCGCGGCGATTAGCCAATCTGCCCCGGCTCATCACTCCGTCACCGAGGGCCCCTGACCAGCGGACTCTGCCCGAACGACGGCGGCAGCAGAAATCCTCTTGCGTTTCGCGATGCTCCGGAGAGACTGTGGGCTCCGCCGTGGACCGCAGCCGCGGGGACCGCGGCCGGTCCCGAATCCCTTCGCTCGCGCGGCACGTCTTGCCGAATGAAGCCGTATGTCGCTCTCCAACCGTCAACGC
>JBGSIP010001018.1:0-1512 GCA_041742495.1 Planctomycetaceae bacterium | reverse complement strand
TTTGCAGCGGACCCTGTGGCCACGCCCGTGACCGTTTGGACGCAGTTCCGTGGACCGCAGGGGGCGGGACTGGCCTCCGCGATCACAGTGCCAAATGAGATGAACACAGAGAACATCGCTTGGCAGGTAGCGCTCCCCGGGCGGGGCTATTCGTCGCCCGTGCTGGAGGGGAATCTCGCGTGGATGACTGCGGCCCGCGTGCGCGAACTGACGCTCGCCGAGGCCGAGGCGATCCGGGAAACCCGGTACGCCGATCACATGCTCAAGAAGTCGCTGGTCATCGTCGGCGACGTGACGTTCTCTGTGCTGGCGGTCGATGTCGAGTCGGGACAGCTCGTCCATCAACGTGAGCTGTTCACGCTGGAAAGTCCGGCCCCCGTACACTCGCTCAATAGCTACGCCTCGCCAACGCCCGTGGTGCATGCGGGTCGGTTGTATTGCCATTTCGGGTCCTACGGTACGGTGTGCATTGATACCACCACCACCCAGACCCTGTGGCGCGAAACGCTGCCGCTGGTTGAGAGTGTTGGGCCAGGCAGTTCGCCCATCCTCTATGAGGATCTGTTGATTGTTCCGTGTGATGGCGTGGATGTGCAGTACGTGGCGGCGCTGGACGTTCAAACCGGCGCTGTTCGTTGGAAGACTCCTCGTCCACCGCTGGAGGCCGCCGACCGCGAATACCTGAAGTCATTCAGCGTGCCCGTGCTGGTGGACGACGGTGCGCGGTCGCAGGTGCTGGTGATGGGAGCGCAATGGGTCTGCGGATACGATCCGCGTGACGGCCGCGAATTGTGGCGGATCAGGCATGGCCAGGGTTTTTCGAGTTCCGTCGTGCCCGTGTTGGCAGGGAACTCCGCGCTGCTGTGTACCGGCTACGGCGGAGGTGCTTTGCTCGCCATCAATCCACAGGGGACTGGCGACGTAACCGAAACTCACATCCGCTGGACGTTTGGCTCCAAGGGGCAGGTGCCGACGATGCCCTCGCCGGTGAGCGATGGCAGTCAGTTGTTTATGGTTTCCGACAGCGGCGTTGCCAACTGCATTGATGTGAGCACCGGAGAATCTGTGGGGCGTTCGCGCGTGGGGGGCAATTTCAGTTCGTCGCTGCTGCTGGCCGACCAGCGGCTGTTCGTGGCCAATCGGGAAGGGTTGCTCTCTGTCTTGGGGGCCACACCAGAGATGCCCGTGCTGGGCACTTTGCAACTCGACAGTGCGGTCATGGCGTCGCCAGTCCCGCTGGGCCAGGGATTGCTGGTGCGCACAGAGAAGTCGCTGTATCGACTGGTGCCGTAGTTCGATCTGGCCACCTTGCCGGTGGGCGGCACGATGGGCGAGGGTGGTGCGCAGTGACCTGTGGCCGCCAGGTCAACTGCCGGAGTCACCGTGGGGTGAGGCATCGAGCGCCGGCGATGGTGGGACCAGTTCCGGACAGCGCTGCGGGAATTCCGCAAAGAACGTGCGGAGATCGCGGAGATCGACAGGCTTGGTCAGGTGAAAGTTGAAGCCGGCGCT
>JBGSIP010001017.1:0-1667 GCA_041742495.1 Planctomycetaceae bacterium | reverse complement strand
CCGCCGAGCAGACACCGCTAACCTGCCTGCGGATGGCAGAGCTTGCGATGGAGGCTGGGTTCCCCAAAGGGGTCATCAACGTCGTCACCGGGTTCGGTGACACCGGAGCCGCGATCGTGCGGCATCCCGATGTCGACAAGATTGCCTTCACCGGTTCTGGAGAGACGGCCCAGCGGATCATGGCAGATGCAGCCAAGACGCTGAAGCGGCTGACCTTTGAACTGGGGGGCAAGAGCCCCAACGTCATCTTCGCGGACTGCGACCTGGATGCCGCGGTCGCTGGCACGGAGTTTGGCCTGTTCTTCAATCAGGGACAGTGCTGCTGCGCGGGCAGCCGGGTGTTTGTGGAACAATCGATTCACGAGGAGTTTGTCGGCCGCTTGGTCGAACGGGCCCAGACCCGCCGACTGGGCAATCCGTTTGACGAAGGTACCACGCAGGGTCCGCAGATCGACGCCGACCAGTTTCACAAGATCATGCGCTATATTGACGAGGGGAAATCGGCCGGGGCCAAGTGCGTCACTGGAGGCAACCGTTTTGGTGACAAAGGCTTCTTCATTGAACCGACAGTGTTCGACCATGTCTCCGACGACATGACGATTGCCACGGACGAAATTTTTGGCCCCGTGATGAGTGTGCTCCCCTTCAAGAATCTGGAGGAAGTGATCTCGCGGGCCAATCGGACACTGTTCGGACTGGCCGCGGCTGTCTGGACGCGTGATGTGGCCAAGGCTCATCGCATTGCCCACGCCGTGCGGGCCGGGACGGTCTGGATCAATTGCTACGACGTGTTTGATCCGGGCGCACCGTTTGGCGGCTTCAAAATGTCCGGCATGGGCCGGGAACTGGGCGAAGCGGGCCTGCACAACTACACCGAGTTGAAGACCGTCACCATGAACCTGAGCTGACGATGCAGTGAAGTTTCACACCGGTACGCCGCCAGTATGATCTGCATACTGAGCGGCGTTGCCGTTTGACGGGTACAGACAGACCGCTGAAGGGGTCGTGGTGAGCGAGCCAAGTGCGGACACGACGGAGAATCGGACCGCACCGCCGGCGGTCCGCCGCGATGCGGCCTGGGCGCGCGGTTGGGCAACGTTGTCGTACATCGCACTCGTCATCCTCGTGGTGGTGTACTGGCAGCAGCCAGACACTTTGGCACTGTTGACGATTCCGCCCGTGTGGGCGTGGATGCTGGTGGGATACTTCACGGCGATTCCTCTTTTCATCACACGACACGAGGGCACGGCCAAGCAGCTCATGGTGACGTGGTTTCTCACACTGTTGCTGGTGGCGGATGTCCCGTTGAGCCATGTGCGACGCTGCTGGCTCAACACCCCCGCCATGCCCGTCCCGGTTGCCAGGCCACTGGGCGAGACCACTGCACAACCGGAAGACGTCGCCCGGAGTTCGCCGGAGCCGCATCTTGCGGCCGAAACCGCCACTAACGCAGCGGCGGGGCCAGCTTCCCCCACAGTGCGGATCATCACGCTGAACTGCGCTGGAGAACCCAAGTCGATCCGCGATGCATTGCAATGGGAGCCCGACGTGGTGCTGCTGCAGGAATCGATTGGTGAAGCCGGCATTCGCGCACTGCTGACGCAGCGTGCCGACATTGGCCATGTGGTATGGTCCAGCGACAGTTCCATCGTGGCGTGGGGAGATGT
>JBGSIP010001016.1:0-3621 GCA_041742495.1 Planctomycetaceae bacterium | reverse complement strand
GGACGCTTGGATTCCGGGGCGTGCGCGACGCGTTCGATCAGTGAACGCTCATGGATCGGGGGGCTACGGCGGGAGCGGAGGCAGATTCTTGCTGCGCAGGGGCGAGTTTATCGGCAACCGTTGGGGTGTGGTTCCGAGAATAGGGGCAGTCCCGCGGGAGAGATTGCGCGCCTGTACACAGGCGATTCAAAGCGAGGCTCCGCGGGCCTGCGCACTGGTGCCGTCCGAACAGGATTTTGACATGTCCACGCCGCCGACCTTCGTCGCGACTAAAGGTCTGCCAATTACTGGCATTGCCGGAGCGGGGGGCCATTCGTACTCCGCGTATGAAGTCCGTCAGGTCGTGGGGCGACTGAAGTTTGGTCAGCTCGATCCGTTGTTTCTGGGGCCGGCTGGTGGCGGCATGACTCTGGCGACGGAAACGACGGTGCGACTGGATCGCCAGCACAATACGAGCAGCGGAGCCGCGAACTTGCAGGTCCAGTTGAACGGAGTTCGGCGAGAAGGTGGTTCGACGATCGCGCAGGTTCTGGTTGCAGCGGAGACGTTTGGGCGGGCCGCAGGCCACCCAGAGCGTGCCAATACCGAGAGCCACTTGCTGAACATTGTGCGAAAAGCGTTACTGGACAGTTCCGTGGACGGTCACTGCTACTCGGTGACGTGACGCGAGGGCTTCCGCGACCTGGCTGCGTGCGATCCCCGGCTGCGAGGTCTCGTCAGTGTGGTCGAGTTGGGCTGGCCCGCTGCGGCGGTTGGTCTGACGCGCGGCCTTTGCGTGGCATCGTCGGCGTCACGTTCGCTTGGCGTCAGGCACAGCCTGACCGACAGAAAACTGAATCGTTCTCCGGGGCTCTGTGCCTCCGTGAGAATCGAGTCGTTCGCGACAGGGCTGATGATTTCACGGAGCCACAGCGTCACGGAGCAGTTTGAGAAACGTCGTTCACCCGTCGATGGCGGGGCTGACTCACTCTACGACCCGATGGCTCGATGGCGTCAGGCACAGCCTGACCTACCAGAGAGTCCACCGCTCTTTGTCAGCCATCGTAGATCGCAGGGTGCCACGGATGGGCAAGCCAGCAGTGGCACCCAACGCCGTCTGCAGCGGATTGCTCTGCCGATGGCGGGAGCCAGCAGATGGGCGGACCGAGTCGGCGGGGCTGCCGCGGTTGCGGAATCGATGTGGATCGATCACCTTGCGGCGGTGGTGCTGGCAAGGAAACGCGGCGAGTGCTTTCGTCGCATGCGCAGAAAGGGGGCTCTATGAAACTGGCGGTGTGTCAGGAGATGTTTGTCGGGTGGTCGTGGGAGCGGCAATGTGAAACGGCGGCCCGGCTGGGGTATCGGGGGCTGGAAGTGGCTCCGTTTACGCTGGCGGACGGAGCCGCAGTGGGGCGACCGGAGGCGGTATCGGCGGGGGAGCGGGCGCGGCTGCGGCGAGTGGCGGAGTCGTTTGGGCTGGAGATTGTTGGACTGCACTGGTTGCTGGCGAAGACGACGGGATTGCATCTGACGACGGCGGATGCGGGGGTGCGCCGTGCGACGGCAGAGCATCTGTCGGCGCTGACGGTGCTGTGCGGCGAGTTGGGGGGGAGCGTGATGGTGCTGGGATCTCCGCTGCAGCGATCGCTGGAGGGGGGGATGTCGCTGGAGGTGGCGACAGACAATGCGATCGAAGTGATTCGCGGAATGCTGCCGGCGCTGGAAGCTCAGCGCGTGACGCTGTGTCTGGAACCACTGACAACGAAGGAGACGAACTTCTGGACGACGTGCGCGGAAGTGGCGCTGACGATCGAGCGCGTGAATCACCCGCTGGTGCAATTGCATCAGGATGTGAAAGCGATGCTGGGAGACGTGGAGCCGATCCCGGAACTGATTGCGAAGTACGCGCCGATCACGAAACACTTCCACGTCAACGATGGAAATTTGTTGGGACCGGGGATGGGTCCGACAAATTTTTTCCCAATTTTGCAAGCGCTGAAAACGAGTGGGTATGGAGGCTGGTTGTCGTTGGAGGTGTTCGACTACGCGGCGGGTTGCGAGCACATTGCGGCGGTGAGCGCGGCGTATCTGCGCGGGGTACACAGCGCGTTTGAAGCGTGATGTGGCGACGATCTGGTCAAGTAGAAATTGAAAAAATTGCCTGAAAATACGGGCGTTTTTGCATGTGCCTGAGAACAGTGGTGCAACGAGACTCGCGCTGATGCTGTTGACAGGAGATGCAATGAGGGCGGCATGGAGCCGCGCGTGAAGAGTCGCTGGAGCGCGCGTGACGAAGGTCGCAGCGAGCACTTACGGCGCGGGCGAGTGACGTAACTGCGTGTGTGCGTCGGGTGTTATGCGATCGTGTCGCGAAGAAAGGGCTTGCAAGAATGGATGAAAGCTCTAGGATGCACGCCAACTGAGGAGACGCGTGGTGTCAGTCCGCAAGGAACACCACGAGGAGGTGTGACTCTCACGCGTTATCTGGCTTCCATCAGGGTTGATGGTTGCCGAACGGATTCGTGGTTTGTGGTTTGTGTTGCCGAGAATGAGCCCGGTGCCAGCGGCAGCCCGCCACATCTTTCCAAGGGAGGTTTCCTGTGGCAAAGAAGGCAGCGAAGAAGACGGCCGTCAAGAAGGCGGCAAAGAAGGCAGTGAAGAAGGCCGTCAAGAAGGGCGCCAAGAAGAAGGCCGCCAAGAAGAAGGCCGCCAAGAAGAAGGCCGCCAAGAAGACCGCCAAGACCATGTAGTCTGTTGGTGATCTCATCGCGGAGGGGAGCTGCAAGGCTCCTGACCGACTACTCGACCAGACTCTGTTGCGGCGGCTGACATCAGGCGACACTTCCGGGTCTGGAAGTTTCTGACAGCGGGTGGTTGGGGTCTTCGTGACCAATGCTGAGTATGACGAAGGGCGACCTGTCTTTGGACGAGTCGCCCTTCTCTTTTTTTGCGCTGCGGCCCGTTCCCACAGAGCATGCAAGGGCCAGTCAACGGTGCGCAAGTTGTTGCGGCGCGGAGGGTTGGTGAAACGGGCTCGGGGGGTAAGTGTGGTGGCCAAGCAGGCGAGAGAGACCTCGGCAGACCCAGACCTAGCGCGGCGAGGGGCGCGCGGAAGGGCGCAGGGAGAGAGCAAAGAGGGTGGACACAGTCACGCCGGTTAAAGCGGTGAGTCAGTCGTCCTGCATGAGGATGCTGGGATGGATTTTTCCCAGGCGGCCGCTGCCTTCGGGAGGCGGGAAGACCCGCGCGGTGACGGGAAACCAGACGGGGCGCGGGAGTGGTTTTTCGCGGAGGGCCTGCAGCACGGGGAGGCGGAGAACGCGGCCTCGTTGCTGAAACAGGGCGACCTCGACCGGGTGCAGAAAGATGCGCCGGTTGGTGACAGCGCGGGTGATGAGTTCGGCGAGGTCGGATGAGAGTCCGTCCCAGAGCGCGACGTTGGTGTCGGTGTCGAGCACGAGTGCCATTTCGCCCGTGGCGGGGAAGTATTCCTCGAAGGCTTCGACAATGTCGCAGAGGAGTGGATTGTCGGCGCGTTTGACGTATTCGGCGACGGCGGTGGTCCAGTCCCCTTTCTCGGCCGCCTGCCGCCACTTGATGTCGGACTTGCGGCCGAACTGCGCGAGCGCGTCGGAGCCGCGA
>JBGSIP010001015.1:0-3790 GCA_041742495.1 Planctomycetaceae bacterium | reverse complement strand
GCCTCTCCGTGACTCTGTGGCTCCGTGAGATCAGCTCTCTTGTCGCCGAAGCGGGGCTTCGCGGCCCCGCCGGAAACCAACATCGATTACAAAATCCACGCGACCTGTCTTGTGCATTCTTGTTGGTTCTCACGGAGGCACAGAGTCACGGAGAAAGACTTTCGTCGTCTGCAGGTCAAACGGTGCCTGATTCACAAATCCCCTCACGGATGGACAAGCCAGCCGTGCCACCGTGTCACCTACGATGGCTGACCAAAAGCGGTGGATGAATCACTGGCAGAACATTTACATGTGGTCTCCCTCGACGTGCAAACACGACATCAGTTCACGAATGGGCCGATGACCGGACAAACGCAAACAGCCTCGTCATCCGGAGAGGATCACGAGGCTGTGGTGTAAACATCGTTGTCGAGTGAACAGCGTTCAAGCACCGACCACATCGCACCTCCCGCGGTGAGCGAAAGGCAAACCCAAGGCCAGCGCGTGTTTGGCACTGGTGGTTCAGATCAACAATTAGGGAGCCGGAGGGGTGGCTTCGGGCGTGGCGGCGGGGGTCTCGGCGGGAGTCTCTGCAGCGCCGCCCGTCGTGGAGCCTTCGGTGCTGCCGCTGGGGGTCGAGGGGGAGGGAGTGGTCGACGGTGCAGGTTCTGCACAGCCCATTGCACCGACGCTCAACGCCATACCGGCCAACGCCGCAAAGGCGGTCTTCGACAATACCTGCATCTGAACTCTCCCTGAGGTTAATTCCCAAATGGTCGACATCCTCATCCGCCGCAATAGTCGGCCACAGGACGGGATGCACCCAGCCAGCTCACCGTCTCGACTGATAGTGATCAGCGACGACGGACATACGGGGTCATGACTAACATTAGTAAACCTCACCCCTTCAAATTTCAATTCCCATCGATCGAAACTTAGGAAATCAACGCCTTTCCGGCACCGGGGCCGTCGTATTCTCCGCCTTGGGCAAACCCTGCCGTCGCGCCGAATCGAATCGTTCGGCGGAGACCGGAAACTCTCCCGGAGGCAACCGCAGCGTGAGATACGGCTGGCCGATTCCCGAGCCCCCCTGTTCAGCCCGCCAAACCGTCCAATGGAGTTCGACAAAGTCAAACTGGGACAGTAGTTCCGGACTGGCCAGCGCGACGGCGGTATTGGCCATGACCATCGAACGTGCGAGTTCCCGTTCCGGATCAAAATCGACGTGGAAAATGATCCGCAGTCGCCGCGGACCCGCTCGATGACTCTTGTAGACGCCGCCGTCCACTGTCGGCCGGGCTGCGGGAAAGGTGGCCAGCAACTCTTCCCGCAGCGGCTGAAAAGGTGCCGCCGCCCAGTGTGCATACCCCACCAGGGTCAAACCGGACACGACGGCCGCCAGCAGCATCGCCAGCACCAGCCAGGCACCGGAAATGGTTCGCACCGGCGCAAGCCGTTGTTCTTCGGCGGAGGGTGAATCCGCAGGAGAAAGCTCGCCGTGGTCGCCGGGTGAGGTGATTTCGCTTTGGCCGTGGGAATGCCGCATCGCCAAGAGCCAATCGTCAGTGGTGTGGCCAGTCTGTCTGGAATCAGGGTGCATCGGCCACGCTGGCGGTAGCGATTACGGCGGGCAATTCGCGACTGGCATCTGCGCGGTTGAGCGCCTGCAGATACGCGAGGGCCGCCGCTTCAATGATATCCGTACTGACACCGCGACCATGCAGCGTGCGTCCGCCGGAGACGATGGTGACTTTCACTTCGCCCAAGGCATCCTTCCCCTGGGAAATGCTTTTGACGTCGAAGTCTTCCAGTTGGGCTGTGATGCCCGTGATGCGTTCCAACGCCACAAATGCGGCGTCAATCGGACCATCGCCGGTGGCGGCGTCCCGGATCACGCGGCCATCTTCGTGCTGCAGTTCAATGGTGGCGGTGGGAATAGTCCCCGTCCCAGCCTGCGCGCTGAAGCGGACCAGTTTCCAGGTTTCGCGGTCCACCGTCTGGCGTTGGTCGACAATCGCGATGATGTCTGCGTCGTAGATTTCCTTCTTCTTGTCGGCCAGAGCAATGAACTCGTCAAACACCGCCTGAAACGCGGCGTCGTCCAGTTCATATCCCAGTGTCTTCAGGCGATCGCGGAACGCATGCCGGCCGCTGTGTTTGCCCAGCACGAGATTGGTGCCCACAAAGCCCACGTCGTCGGGTCGCATGATTTCATAGGTGGAGCGATCCTGCAGCATGCCATGTTGGTGAATGCCCGATTCATGCGCAAACGCATTCGCTCCGACAATCGCCTTGTTGCGCTGCACCCGCATGCCGGTCACTGACGACACCAGTCGACTGATGCTGCAGAGCTTCGGGGTGCGAATGTTGGTGGCGACGGTGAAAAAATCGGGCCGGGTGCGCAGGGCCATCACCACTTCTTCGAGGGCCGCATTGCCAGCCCGCTCCCCCAGCCCATTCACGGTGCATTCAATCTGCCGAGCCCCTGCTTCGACCGCAGCGAGGCTATTGGCGACCGCCATGCCCAGATCGTCATGGCAATGCGTGCTGATGATGGCCTGCCCGATGTTGGGCACCTGTGAGCGCAGCGTGCGAATGACATGGGCATATTGCGATGGCACGGCGTAGCCGACCGTGTCAGGAATGTTGATGGTCGTGGCCCCCGCTGCGATGGCCGTTTCGACCACTTCGCACAGGAAGTCGAGTTCAGTGCGGGCGGCGTCTTCCGGCGAAAACTCGATGTCTTCGCATTTGTCGCGGGCGTAAGCGACCATCTCGCGGGTGCGCCGCACAATTTCGGTCGTTGCCATTTTCAGCTTGAACTCGCGGTGAATCGCCGAGGTGGCCAGAAACACATGAATCCGCTTGTGCTGCGCATCGCACAGCGCTTCCCACGCCCGATCGATGTCTTCGGTGCGACAGCGAGCCAGTCCACAGATGGTGGCCCGATCGCCAAAGGTGTTGGCGATCGCCCGCACGGAGGCAAAGTCTCCCGGCGAGGCGATGGGAAAACCGGCCTCAATGATGTCGACGCCCAGGTCGACCAAGGCTGCCGCCACGGTGAGTTTTTCGTCCGGCGTCATGCTGCATCCCGGCGATTGCTCGCCGTCACGCAAGGTTGTGTCGAAGATCCGCACCACGTCGCGGGTGGCAGCGGCGGAGGATTCTGTCGTGGCCATGAAACATCGTCCTGGGGGCTCGGCGGTTCAGCACCATTGCAAAATAGGAGTGCCGTGGGAACCAACAAAAATGCCCTTCCACCAGGCGGGGGAAGGGCGTGTGAGTATTTTCAAAATTGGGCGTGGCCAGAGGACTGCCGGTTCAATCTCCCCCGCGGAGACAGAACGATCTCAGGCCGGACAGTCGTAGCAGTCGCGAGGTCATCATCAGCTTCAACATTCTGGCCGCGATAGCGGCGGAACTGGCGACAGGGTCAATCACAAACGAGGCGTCAGTCACGCGGTCGCACGTCGCCACCACAAAACGGTGGCCAATTCTGCAGGCACCAAGCGGATCGGTAAACATCAGAGCCGGTTTTTCGCCGCACCCCCATATCGGAGCAGTTCCTCTTGGCGAGGCCGTTCCGCGGACCTCGTCCGGGTACTGACGACTGGAGCGACTCTGTAGGACACGTTAGGCGGACCGCAGGTTCACGTCAAGAAATCGGGAGTCCCGGCCGGTTTGTGAACTTTCATCGTTCAGCCCGCCACGATCGCTCACTGAGCCGCTTTCGCGACGGGCGAACAGCCCCCGCGGGGCCATCTCAGCCCCGGCTGCGCATCAGCGGCGCTTGCCCACCTGAACGGCTGGC
>JBGSIP010001014.1:0-2046 GCA_041742495.1 Planctomycetaceae bacterium | reverse complement strand
CAGTTCGTGGAACCCCGAGTCCAACTTGGCCGGTCGATCTACGGTGCGTTTGCGAATGGCCGACAACGGCACCCCCGATAGCCGGGATAACTGCCGGGTCAACAGCGCGTCGACCGACATTTCCACGTTGCAGATCGTGGCTTTCAAATTGCCATCGGCCCGCAGCGCGTCGAACACCCACTGACAGGCCAGGGCCGTCTTGCCACTCCCGGGCGCTCCCCCCAGCAACAGAATCTGACCGGGGGATAGTTCCAGGTGCTCGAAACCGGCCTGACCGTCGAGGTAGTTCGGCGGAGGTTCACCATGCAGCAGGTCGTGCTGCCAGTCGTCAAAAAACTCGGCCAGTGTGACAAAGAGGGCTGCACCACTCATGCGGCACCCCCTTGCTGGCGTGCGTGCGTGATGCCGCAACGGATCTGCCGTTCGACGTCACTCGGCTTGAGTCCCAGGTCGCGACCGGGATCGGTCAACAGAGCAAAGACAACCGGTTCCGGTGTGCCGTGTTCCGTCAGCGCCGCCGCCGCGGCAAACAGCGACCGGTGCCGGTCCCCTTCGAGCGATCCGAAGCGAATGACGTCCAATACCACCCGCGGCAGTCGTCGCGGTCCTGACGCCTGCTGTGCGACGTGGGACGACCGCTGGTGAGTGACGGTGTCACAGGCCGTTTGCCAGTCCGCCACCGCTTGGGGATGCACCATCGCGGGGCCAGCGGAATTCAACTCGAATCCCTCAGGCTGTTCTGACAGTTGCAGCACGGCGTCCAGACTCAACGCCAGGAACTCATCGAGCACAAACCGCCGCTTGTGTCGGCCGGTCTGCGGATGCCGACTGTTGGGAGCGCGAAACAACCGCACCTTGGAATAGATCCCGGTATCGATGGTGACACCCGCCGCACTGGCCAGCCCTTCCGCCATAGCGCGGCACTGCCGATGGAACAGCGTCGCGGGGACCGGGTGCCACAGGCGGGCATCAATCCCGACATGGAACCCCTTACTGCCACTGGTGAAGATCAGCAGTTCGTCGTCGTCGAGTCCGTACCGCTCAGCCAGGTATGCCGCCAGTCGCTTGGCTTCCGCGCAGGCGGCGGGCAGATCGTTGGCCCGGTCGATATCGAAACACAGCCAGCGGGACCAGCACGGGCCATCGTAGCCCGCTTCCCGGCCATGCTGTGCGTAGTGCCGTTCGATGTCCACCTGCGGGAACTCGAACAGTGACAGGAACACCTCGTCAGAATTGCCGGCTCGCTCGTCGTCGGCGCAATGGGCCGCGAAGGCGACTGACCAATCCGTCAGCCGCCGTTCGCGGTCCTTGCCACCCACGACGCGGAAGCCGAGCGTTCGCTCAGCTTCCATCGCTTAGCCTGCCTTTCCGGATCGGGTGTCGAAGGGGTCAGCCTGCGGCGTGTCCAGGCGGACAAACACCGCGTCCTTGACTTCGTTGAATAGGCGACCGTCTTCGGATGGGTGAATCACCACCCAAAGCTTCACCCGCAGCCACTGCGGCAAGGGGTTGGCGAGATCATGGATACCAGCCCGCACCAGAGCCCGTTTGGCCGACAGAATCCACCCGGAGCTGCCCCATGACTCCGCCAAAGCCGACGCCCGGCGTGCGGCCCTTCGACGATCTGAAATTCGACAGTCAGCTTCGGGTTCCCCTTCTTGGACACGCCCCGTTTGACTGTTCGAATGTGGGCTTCGTACTCCCCCTTGGGGACAAGGGATTGCTCCCCCGCCGTTTCGGTGGCTTCCCACAATCGCAAGAACTCGTCGTCGTCATCGCTAGCGCCGGATGATACAATCGCGTTGAGGTTAGCCATTGTGCTGGCCCCCCTGCTGATTCAGCCGACGGCTGCAGTCCCCGCCAAGGTCTGTGCAGCCGTCGGTTTTTTCACGAATCGCGAACTCGGGGTGCGATGCCAGCCAGTCCATCGCCGCGGCGGGATCGAGCAGCCGCCAGATCGTCACTGGCCGAGCATGGCCAATCGCCCGCGTGGTTTTCGCAATCCCGTCGGACTCGATCAGCCATTGCCGCGCCAGAGGGCGAGGG
>JBGSIP010001013.1:0-3211 GCA_041742495.1 Planctomycetaceae bacterium | reverse complement strand
GTAGCAAATCGCTGAGTGCAGGCGCACGCGATTGTAGAATGTCTCGATCCAGGCGAACAGACTCTGTCGGGCCTGCCTGCGCGTGGCATACTGCTCGTGATGCACGAGCTCTTTCTTCAGCGTCGCGAAGAAGCTTTCCATGGGTGCGTTGTCCCAGCAGTTGCCACGCCGGCTCATCGAGCACGGGATGGAACCTGGTGACGCAACAGCAAGTCATGCGGTTTGAGTCCATCAGTTCAACGTGTTCGAGGTATCAGAATATGGTGTGGGACGAGCCCGACTGGGTGCTCGTGGGAGAGACAGATATTTACCACGCCCCGTCCGGAATTGCCGCCTGTCGTCTGAGCCGCAAGAGCAATTCCTTCAGAGTTCCCACGTCGACTCAATTGCATGGAAAACTGTGCCGCCTCTTCGCGACCCGCGACGGCGAATTGACGGAGGTCCATCTGGGCCCTGTGGCGACGCCGGAGGTAAAACAAACACTGGAGCAGGCGCTGAACGACGACCAGTACTTCTCGCTGCGCCCGGGCTCCGTGATTGACGTCGATACCAGTGGACTGTCGGACCAGAGTCACGCCGCCGAAGTCCGCGAGTCGCTGGTCAAGTTGCTGGCCGAGAATGGCTTTGAGTACCAGGCCGGCGCCAAGCTGCGTCTGCAGGCATGGTCGAAAATGGGTCCGTCCACCTCCGGTGAATACGAAGTCAACAACACCCCGTTTGGGACGTTTAGGCAAAGCAATGGCCCCTCCATCACGGTAACGTACACGCCGTTCATCACAGGGCTCCGCATCCTGAGTGATACCGCCACGCTTTGGGAGGCATCCCGCTCGACGGGTCCGGGTGAGACGCTCAATATCGCGCCGGGGCGCACTGCTCAGGAACAGGCCACCGAGGATGCCAAGCCCACCTACACGTTCTTTCAACACTGCGACCTCCCCCTCCGGCTCGCTCGGGACGGTCGCGAGTTTCTCTTTACGGAAAGCAACCGCTGAGCAGACAGTCTCCAGCCAATGTGGAAGTTTCGCCCAACCATTCAGCCGGTCCTCGATGTCATTCCCCAAATTGCCCCCAATCCAGATCAGAAAGCATTGATTCGATCGCCTGCCTGGGCCATACTTCCCTTGTGGCGTGATTGTGCGAGTCCCCTGCCGGTATGGCCGCCGTGTCAGGGTTGAGATCGCTCTCCAAGCCGGTGATAAGGAATTCCGCATGGAACTCGACCCCCGCCGTCCCGCGCGAGTTCGCGTTCTCCGCCTGCTTGCGACTTTCGCGCTTGGCTGGATGTTGGCCTTGGCCGGTGTTGGGCAGGCCGCTGAGCCTCCGGCTCCGGAAGGGCTGGAGTTCTTTGAGAACCATATTCGCCCGTTGCTGGCCAAACGGTGCTATTCGTGTCACGCCGTTCGTACGGGGTTCAGCGAAGGTGGCCTGACCCTCGACGATCGGGACGGCACGCTGCGGGGCGGGGAGCGTGGTCCAGCGGTCGTGCCCGGAGATATCGACGCCAGCTTGCTGCTGCGGGCGGTCCGCTATCAGGATCCCGACCTGCAGATGCCCCCCGATATGCCCCTTGCCGCTGAAGATGTCGCCAAGCTCGAACAGTGGATTCGTCTCGGCGCACCCGATCCCCGCGACCAGGCGACCCCCACCACCACGGGGACCAATCCATCCGATCCCGTCGCCGGCCGCGATCATTGGGCGTTCCGGCCACTCTCTCAGCAACCGGTGCCGCCGACCTCGCAGCCCGATTGGTGTTGGACCAGCGTCGATTCGTTCGTGCTGCAAAAGCTGGACGAAGTGGGACTGCCACCCGCCGCAGATGCGAGTCCCGACGTGCTGTTGCGGCGGCTGTATATCCAGCTGACCGGTCTCCCCCCCACACCCGAGCAAGCCGCCGACTTTCTCGCGGATACCGCCCCTGATCGCGAGTCTCGTCTCGTGGACCGCTTGTTGAGCGCTCCGCAGTTTGGCGAACGATGGGGCCGCCACTGGCTCGATCTCGCCCGCTATTCCGACTCCAACGGTCTGTCCGAAAACTTCCTGTTTCGCGAAGCCTGGCGCTATCGAAACTGGGTTCTCGATGCCGTGCAACAGGACCTGCCCTACGACGAATTTCTGCGGAATCAACTGGCAGGGGACTTGCTCCCTTACGACTCGGTCGAACAGCGGGACCAGCAGCGCATCGCCAGCGGATTTCTACTGCTCGGCCCGAAAATTTTGCTCGGTGTCGAGAACGATGCCATGCGGATGGACAACTGCAACGAACTGATCGATACCGTGGGGAAAGCCGTCCTGGGACAGACTCTCGGTTGCGCCCGTTGTCACGATCATAAATTCGATCCCGTCCCCACCGCCGATTACTACGCCCTGGCCGGCATTTTTGCTTCCACAGAAATCATGGAAGCCCGGTTCATGTTGAATCAGAATCGCGTGATGGAGCGGCTTGTCGGACTAGGTACCGAAGGTGAGGCCCTCGATGCCGCTTACGAGGCCTACTGGGACGCCCGCCCGGACGTTCAAAAGCAACTGGACCGGGCCAAGAAGGCGCTGGAACACCTTGAGAAAGCAGAGTGGTCCGAGTACGAAGCCATTCTCGCCGAGCATGGCGAAGCGATCGCCCCGCTGGCCGCGGAAGCCTGTGAACCGCTGGAAAATCGCCTCGCCGCGCAACAGGCGCTGATCGACTCCCTGACTCGGTTTGTGAAGGAGACCGTCGCGATTCCGCCGCGGGCGATGGTGCCCCGCGACAGAGATGCACCGTGGGACGAAGCGATCCGGCTGGCCGGACAGGTGGATCGTCCCGGGGTGAAGGTTCCGCGTGGCTTTTTGCAAGTGCTCTCACAGGATCTGCCCCCCATTCCCGCTGACCGTAGCGGCCGATTGGAACTGGCGAACTGGCTGACCGATTGCGAGCACGGCGCCGGCCACCTGTCGGCCCGCGTGCTCGCCAATCGCATTTGGCATCACCTGTTGGGCCGCGGTCTCGTCCGCACCACGGACAATTTTGGCCGCACGGGAGAAGCTCCCACGCATCCGGAACTGCTCGATCATCTGGCTCAGCGGTTGATTGATTCCAAGTGGTCCGTGAAGACCGTGATCCGCGAGGTCGTGCTCAGTCATACATTCGCCCTCAGCAGCGCTCACGACGCCGCCGGAGACTCGATCGACCCGGAGAATCAGTGGCTTTGGCGGGCCCATCGTCGCCGGCTCGATC
>JBGSIP010001012.1:0-2196 GCA_041742495.1 Planctomycetaceae bacterium | reverse complement strand
GCTGCCCGCGTTTACGGCACTTGAAAACGTGCTGCTGGGGATGAGTTTTTCGGGTCGCAAGCCAAACCGGGCGTTTGCCCTGCAATTGCTCGAGCGGATCGGCCTGTCGCACCGGCTGCAGCATCGCCCGGCCCAGCTGTCGGTGGGGGAACAGCAGCGGGTGGCGATTGCCCGTGCCCTGGTGAACAATCCCGCGTTGCTCCTGGCGGACGAGCCGACGGCGAACGTGGATCACGCCAATCAGCAGAACGTGCTGGAACTGATTCGCTCTGCGTGCCGCGAATACGGCGTGGCGTTGCTGCTGGTGACGCACTCCCGCGAAGTGGCTGGGCAATTTGACCGTGTCGAGCAACTCTCTCACTTCAACAAGATTGGTGCTCCCGTATGAGTCTGTGGATGATCGCCCTCAAGAGCGTTCGCCAGCGGATGCTGCCCTCGTGTCTCACCAGTTTGAGTGTGGCGCTGGGCGTGGCGCTGATGATCGCGGTCATTCTGACGAACGGTGTGATCAGCCGGCTGTTCGTGCAGGACAGCATTGGCTACGACCTGATTGTGGGTCCGAAAGGGAGCAAGACCGACCTGATCTTCAGCGTTGCCTATCGCATCTCTCAGCCCATCGAAAATCTGCCCTGGCGCTATTACACCGAGCTGAAGCAGGACCCGCGCATCGAGCTGGCGGTCCCGGTGGCCATTGGTGACGTGACCGAAGAAGGGGGATTCCCCATGGTCGGCACCATCAGCGAATACTTCACGCTGGACGTGGCGGCGGGGCGGCCGCAACGGGTGCGCGGCCGGCTGTTTCGCAGCAGTTGGGACGCCGTTATCGGCTCGCGGGTGGCGGAAGACAACAACTGGGACATCGGCTCGCAATTCAAACTGATTCACTCTGGTCAGTCGGACCACGTACACGACGAACGCTTTACGGTAGTCGGCGTGCTGGCCCCGACCGGGACGGCCGATGATCGCTCGGCGTTCATCCACCTGAACGGGTTCTTCGCACTGTCAGAACATGGCAAACCGGCCCCGGAGGCGGTCGCCCGCGAGATGAAGTTCTTTGGTGAATCCGAAGCCGAAGTACGGGCCCGGTACGGAGATCAGATTGCTGCCATCGAAGAACATGACCGTATCGTCGCCGCTGGCGGCCACCACCACATTGCGGGCGGACTCCCCGATCTGCAGAAGGAGGTGTCCGCCATCTATGTGAAGGTCAAGGAGGTGCCTGGCCGCAGTACGATCGCTGCCAGCCGTGTTTTCTCGTTGCAAACCGAACTGCAGGAGGGTTTTCAGGCTCAGGCGGTCAACCCCATGCAGGTGATGCCGCAACTGATGAGCTCGCTGGTGGGGAACGTGCAACTGGTGCTGCTGTTCCTGACCGGGCTGATTGTGCTTGTGTCGGGCATCAGCATCTTTGTGTCGATTTACAACTCCATGTCCGAACGGCGGCGGGAAATCGCCATCATGCGGGCGCTGGGAGCCGGACGCACGACGGTGTTTCTGGTGATTCTGCTCGAATCGATGTTGTTATGCGTGGGCGGAGGCGTGTTGGGGGTGCTGCTGGGACACGGCATTCTGGCCGCCGCAGCCCCGATCGTGGAGTCACGAACGGGCATTGTCATCAACGCCCTGACCTATGAATTGCTGGAACTGTACGTGCTGCCCGCGATGATCGTGCTGGCGACACTGGTGGGCTTTCTGCCGGGCTTGACGGCGTATCGCACGGATGTGGCGGCGAACCTGTCGGCATAGGTCGACGTGCTGCCAGCAGGAGCCCGGCCGTCGGAAGCAGGCTGGTCCCGCTGGCGGAAACCTGCCCAAGACGACCGGTCAGCGCGGCCGCAAGTCACGACAGTGGAACGGGTTTTGGCAAGTTGTGCCGGTTTGGAAAACTCGCCGGGCGGGTGCTCCACGCCGAATCGTCAGAACAGATCAGAGGGTGTGGCATTTGTGAGCCGTGAGGCGGGATTTTTCGACCTTCACGTCCCCCATCGGTTATGATTCCAGAAATCCGTTCGCAGGGCTGAAGTTGGGTTGCGCGCGGTCAGGGTGGTCTTGGGCGATTGTGGTCCGACCGTTGCTCGGGACGTTTGTTTCTCGTCGAAGGGTGAATTGAACCATGGCGACTTCAGTGGACTCCACCATGGACGATGTCAGCGAACAGGCGGCCTCGGCGGCAGGCGGCGGCACTCACGCGGCCCC
>JBGSIP010001011.1:0-4258 GCA_041742495.1 Planctomycetaceae bacterium | reverse complement strand
CCGGCAATCGTCGCCTGGCGTGCGAATCTGCCACGGCTGGCGGCCACGCAGCTTCCCGTGCTGATCGTGGGCGAGTCGGGAACCGGTCGCACGCTGCTGGCCCGGCACATTTTGGTGACGCGCGGCCTGCGGCCCGTCATTTGGGCCGCCGGGCACGACCGCGATGATTTTGCGGCAGAAGGCTTTGCCAACCTGGACGCACGCTCGCAGGGGCTGATCGTCGGGAATGTCGATCAAGCGTCGCGGTCCGCGCAGCAGGCAGTCGTTGACGTGCTGCAAAACCGGCCGCAACTGGTGGTGTTACTGACCGCGGAGCCGCTCGCAGTTGGCGCGGGCAGCGATGCCGCTGCTGCCTGGCTACCCGGCTTGTTGGAACTGGTACAGTCGGTGACCGTGGTGCTGCCGCCACTGCGGGAGCGTACGGAAGATATCCCGCTGCTGGCGGAACATTTTCTGGAGCGTTTCTGCCGCGCGGCGGGGCGGGCTCCGGATCGATTGCCTCCGGAGGTTCTGGCGGAATTGCAGCGGTTTTCGTGGCCGGGCAATGTGCGCGAGCTCTCGGCCGTGATGCGGCGATTGGCGGAAGTCGCCACGGGGTCGCGGGTCCCTCTCGCGCACGTCCAGGGCCTGCTCTTTCCACAGGCGCTGGGGCAGGAAATTGACCCGGCGTTAGGGTTGGCCGAAGCGACGCTGGAATTTCAACGCCGCTACATCCGGGCGGCGATTGCGCGAGCCGGCGGAACGATCAGCGAAGCGGCCCGGCTGCTGGGCGTGCAGCGGGCCAATCTGTATCGAAAAATGCACCAGATGCAGATGGCCGAAGTCACCGGATTGTCTGAGGGCCCGGACGAGACTGGCGAAGGCCGGACAGCGGACCCGACTGGCACACCCGCCGAAGACCCCACCACCGGGGACGTATAACCGAGTTGGGGTACACGATTTGCAGGCTAAAACCAGCGGCAGTCCGCACGGTGCCAGAGTGTCAGTTCGGCAAAGGCCCGATTCTGGTTGAACCGCCCGCGCTCGTTTGGCGTTCAATAATGGCTGCGGCGAGCGGTTGAAGCGGTCCTTGGACTTCAGCGTTGAAACTTCAGCGCTGGATAGAGGTTGACGTGCCCATGTGACTGGTCCGACAGCAGCGTAGAATCGCCAGATGCCCCGCCTGGTGAATGGGATTCCGGGTGTCAACGCAGTGACGGGCGGGTGGCGTGTTCCGAATCTTGAGGCGAAACCATGTTCTTCAGTTTCCAGCACTTGTTGTTTGTGGCACCGGCCATGCTGCTCATGGTCTGGGCGCAGTGGCGCATTCACAGCACGTATCGGCGCGGCCTGGAGGTGCCAGCGCGCTTGAGCGGTGCCGCCGCAGCGCGACACATCCTCGATCGCGCCGGTCTCCATGACGTGGCCATTGAGCAGACCAGCGGCATGCTGTCGGATCACTACGACCCGAGTTCACGTGTCATCCGGCTGAGTGGCGACGTCTATCAGGGGACCAATGCGTCCGCAGTCGGGATTGCCGCGCATGAAGCCGGGCATGCGTTGCAGCATGCAGAAAACTATGGCCCGCTCGTGGTGCGCAACGCCGCGGTACCCGCTGCGCAATTCGGTCCCATGGCGTCCATCGTGCTGATCATGGCGGGAGCCATCATGGCGCAGCCCGCACTGATCTGGGTGGGGATTGTGGCGTTTGGAGCGGTGGTGTTTTTCCAACTGGTGAACTTGCCTGTCGAGTTCGATGCCAGCACGCGCGCCAAACAACTACTCCCCGAACTGGGGATCGTTGATGAAGCAGGGGCAGTGGCCGTCACCGATGTGCTCAACGCAGCAGCCTGGACGTACGTCGCGGCGACGCTCGAAAGCGTGCTGACGCTGGTGTACTACGTGCTGCACCTGACTGGCGGTCGCAGCGATGAGTGACGCGGCAGACAACGGTGCCACCGTGGCGAGTCCACAGGGTCCGACCCTCTCGATCGTGGTTGGCGACCAACCGTTGCGCGAATGGAGCTTGGCGGAATTGCGGGACACTCTCCCCGCCGCCCAGTTGGCCGATGTCAGTCAGCTCGATCCGCGACGGCAGGGGGCTGCGGTGAAGCTCTCGGCCGTGCTGGCGGCCAGCGGACAGACGGGAACATGGGACAGCGCAACGCTGTTTTCCGCGGAGCCTGGTTACAGTGTGCAACTGCCAGCCAGCGTGCTGTTGGAGCAGGGCTGGATTGTCCACACCCCCGCTGTCGCTGGGGCCACTGTGTCGTTGCGCCTGATCATCCCCCACACGGTTCGCTGCGGCGAAGCTGCGGTGGATAATTGTGCCAACGTCAAACAACTCTGCCGCATCGTACTGCATCCCGCGGGTGCCGCCGTCAGCGAGTCAACCGACATGGCGGTGACACCTGCCGTGGAATGACACGAAGAGGCCTTGCCGATGCCCGTCTTCGATACCGACCAAATGCTCATCGCCCGGATTCGCGCCGGAGACGAAGCGGCGTGGCGGCGGTGCATCGAGGAATACGAGGGGCGACTGCGGGCGTTTGTCCGATCGCGCTTGAAAGACAGCACGGCCGCTGACGACATTGTCCAGGAGACGTTTCTGGGCTTCATGACCGCGCTGCCCAACTATGACGGGCAGACACCACTCGACCGGTTTTTGTTTTCCATCGCCAGCCACAAGATTGTCGATGCCCTGCGCCGCGCGGGCCGGCGGCCGGCATTGACGATGACCGATGCCCAGTCTGGGTTGTCTCAGTCTCGCCAGTCATGGGCAGGATCGGCCCGACATGCCTCCAGCATGGCGCGCAGCGGCGAACAACACTCGCTGCGCGCCGAACGGTTGCGTCAGTTGCTCGCCGAACTCGTCACCGGCTGGAAACAGCGACACGAGTGGGAACGCCTGCAGTGCCTCGAACTGCTGCTGGTCCGGGGGTGGACCAACCAACGGGTGGCGCTGGCCCTGGGCCTGAGCGAACAGGCCGTGGCCAATCACAAGTACGCCGTGCTCGACCACCTGCGCCGACACACCGGCAACGATCTCGCCTTCCCCTAACCCCCTGCAGGGGGTTTGTGCCTGCGGCCGCAGGATTGGGGGCTGAGGGTGAAGTTGGGTGTGAATGCGGGCGATGGACCGATCGTGGGTGGTCGCTGCGTTTTCGGCCTCCGCAGCCAGCGCATTGATCAGACGTGGGTGGGGCGGGTGGTCATGAGTTGTTGTGCGGCGGTCGTGATGGCGGGGATCTGCTCGGCTGTTGGTTCTGCGAGCAGGGGGAGGACCGGGCCGGTTTCCGCGATTCCTGCCGCTTCCACGGCGGCGTGCAGCACAGTGATGGGGCCCCAGGCATTGCGCAGATGTTCCAGAGGCAGGAAGGTTTCACGCAGGGTCTCTGCGCGGTCCCAGTCCTGTGCCAGAATGGCCAGTCGCAGGGCGTGTGAGAGCCACGGTGCCACGCAGCCTGTCCCGGTGGTAAAGCCCCCGAGGCCGAAATCGCGCATGTGGATGATGGCGGGCTGATCGCCCAGACCGCTGAGGATCATGCGGGGATCGATCTGGTCGCACAGTTGCTGCAGATAATCATCATGGCGATGGTCTTCGCGCACCACGGCGTATTTGATGGCGCAGACCAGGCCGTCATCGACCAGCGATTTGGCGTCAGCGGCGGACAGTTTGCGGTCGTACTTTAAGTACAAGACGATCGGCTTACCGAAGCGTTCGGCAAACACCCGCACGCCGCGAGCGATGCCGGTGGACGAAACAATGTCCCCTTGCGGCAGCACCATCACGGTGGGGAAGTCGAAGTGCTTGAGGATATTGGTCTGGTCCATCATGGTGCCAAACATCGGTCCCACGGCGGGGATGACCAGCGTGTTGGGAGCGGCCTGCTCGCTGATGTGTTCGACTGCGTGAGCGAAGTCCTGCAAGGTCAGGTGATAGAAGATGGCATTGCCGCCGTACAGCAGCGTGCTGATACCCCCGGCTTCAATGTGCTGCATGATCTGCCGGTTCTGTGCGGGATCGATCTCGCCCGACGCTGAGCGCGCTAACGGCGGCACGGCCCAGACGGAATTTGTCACAACATCCAGCGAAAGAGGACCGGTCAGCATGGGAGCCTGCGCTTTCTGGGCAGTGGGTTACTAGTTTTGGGTGGCAACGACGCGGGTGCGGGCAGCGGCGGGTCTGTGAGGTCCGTCGAGCGATGAACGCGTCAAAAAATGTCTGGCTCGCACGTCGGTTCTCCGCGTGCGAGAAAATCGAAATCACAGCCTTCGT
>JBGSIP010001010.1:0-2448 GCA_041742495.1 Planctomycetaceae bacterium | reverse complement strand
GCCCGCCGCGGCGGCGGCTTCGTTGGACATGCACGCGCTGGGCCGGTTTGGCGAGCCCGACCAGCTTGCAGCGCTGATTGAATGGCTGATCGATCCACCCAATGACTGGATGACCGGTCAGGTGATTGGCTGCGACGGAGGACTGGGGAGCGTGTTGGCGCGTCGCAAATAGGGCGGGTTGTCTCCAGGCACAGCTGTTTTGCCGCTCAGCCACACCGATTGTCGGAGGAAGCCGGACTAACCCAAGACCGCGGTCGCAGGTTTGTCCCGCGCTGTGGCTGCCGGGATGACCAGGCCATACAGGGGAATCGCGCTCATTGGGGCACTACAGCCGGGGCATTTGACGTTGGCCATGGCTTTGACCGACTTGCCCCCCAGTTTCTTTTCGGCCCGTTTGGCTTCGGAGATGGCTCCGCTGCAGCGCTTGCACTGCCAGCCCACGATGTCAGTGGGGAGGCGTTCGTCGGCCAGATAGAACTCGCTGGCTTCGAGAGATCGAAACACGCCACCTTGCAGCTTGCACTGCTGGTCGCGCAATTCCACGCGGACGGGAGCCGTGACAGTGGTGCTGAATTTTCGATAGCCATAGCCGACCGTCACCTGGCGTCGCATCGCGCGCCACTGTGAGAGCGTCAAAACCAGTGCCGTGGCAGGGAAGGCCGTGGTGGTGGACTTATTGAGCGCCAAGGCGATGGCACCGCTGCCAAACACGGGGATGCCCTTGAACGGGAGATCCTTGCCGCCGGGCGGGAGCGGTGCGAGATCTCTCACGCGCAGCAGGTCGGTGAAGTTCAGCATGATGACGGTCACTTCATCCGCTTTGCCCAGCGCGCGGCCGGTTTCCAGGTGGGCGCGAGCCGCCTCACGAAAGCGGGTCAATACGCGGGGATCCGCGACTGGTACCTGCGGTTTGCGGCCAAAGATGGTCAGATACAGCCCATCGCTCCCCAGGCCGATATCGACGGTGCGCACCGATTTTGCCAGCGCGTCGGGCTTGGTCTTGATCTTGGCGGGGTCGTACTCGGCGAGTCGCGCCCCTTCGATCCAGAATGGACAGACCGTCGCACCGGGGGCGGCCACGATGGCAGCCGTATCGCGGCGCAAAGCCAGCGTCAATTCGGGTGCGGCCTCGGCGTCTTCCTGCCGCGCTTTGCGGGCCAGCTTCGGTCGTGGGGCTTCGAATCGCACGTTGCACTTGGGGCAGCCAATCAGCTTGCCATATTGCCACGGTTCCACCTTCACCAGGCAGCAGCGGCACGGCGGCTGAACCAGGAGTGCCGCGTTCGGAAGCACCTTGCGAACGACGGCCTGTCGCTGCCGGGCCACTTTGATGCGGCGGCGTTTCAGCGACTGCTGCTCGGACTCTTCGGCCATCGCAATGCCGATCAGCGCATCAATTTCGTGATCTCCCGTCTCTTCGCCAGCATCACCCTCAGCGGCGGCAGCGTCGGTCTGTTCGTCAGCGGCCTCGACCGCTTGTTCCTCGTCGAGCGCGGCGAACTCGGTGTCTGCCCCGTCTTCGGCCCACTCCGCGGCGGGAATGTCGGCATCGAGAGCATAGCTGTCTCCGTCGTCGAACAATTCGAATCCGGTGTCGAACTCCAGATCGTTGTCGTCGGACAGCTCCATGCCTTCAGGCAGTTCCAGATCGTCCACAAACTCTTCGCCGTCCGATCCCTGCCCGCCGCCCAGGTCGACAAAGCTCATATCGAGCACAAGCTCGCCGTCGACGTCGGGTGGAGTCTCCTGTTCGTATTCGTCCGCTGGTGCTGGGGCGGGTTCGGTCGTGAAACCTTCGACGTCGAACGTCAGTGTGGACGGATCGCTGACCAGCGGCTGAACCTCGCGGTCCTGCATATCGCGATACAGTTGGCCGATGCGTTCCTGCATGAAGCCGCCACAGTTCCAGCAGCGGACCAGCCCGACGCGCACGCGGGCATCGCAATCGGGGCAACTGCGTTCGTCAGCCGAGCCGTCGAAGCGGTGGGCATCGACTCGCGCATTGGCGACGGCCCGCTGATCATCGAGTACGTGATGACAGGAGGGACACTGGGGCGTATCGGAGAGAATCAGGGTTTTGCACTGCGGGCAGAAGGTAATCGAAGTGCTCATCAAACCAGCCTGTCTCTGAGAGGAACATTCTTTTGGCGCGAAATCCCGCTGTCCCGGTGGGGTGCGTTGCGCAGACCCGCCCGATCTCCCGCAGCGACTGCGTGAGGATTTGGCTGCCTGCCGTGGGAATTGGTTGGCCCGGCCTCGCGATCCTCACCCGGAATCTGGACGGGATATTCGGCCGGAATTTTACGCCGGGCCGAAATCAAGCGGCGGTGAACCCGGCCGGATGGGTAGAAATCCTCAGACAGGCCATCGGCAGCGCAGCGTCCTGAGGTCTCAGGATTTTGTCGCTGGCCAATTGATAAGTGTATCAAAAAGCATCGACAGCCAGCC
>JBGSIP010001009.1:0-2196 GCA_041742495.1 Planctomycetaceae bacterium | reverse complement strand
ATCGCCAGCACCAGCCCGATGCGCATCGCTGCGGGTGCCACATTCGCAGGCTCCCACGCCAGCCAGATGCCCAATAGTCCGCCAGCGATCAATACCGCCGCCAGTCCCGCGCAGATGCGCCGCTGCCGCAGCATGTGTCCGGTCTCGGCGGTGGACGGTCCCCGAACGGGGAGCGCTGCGTTTGGACCAGAGTCAGTCGCTTTGCGGGCCCGTTTCGTCATGGAGCCCCCGGCCCGGGGCGCAGCACCGGAAAGATTTCCGCGGTCTTCATCACCGCGTGACCTTGCACGGTGGTGAAGAGTTCCGGTGCCCATTGCTCCACCTCCGCAAGCTCCTGTGGATTAAGCGTTTCCCGCAGACGCACAAAGTCTCTGACAGGAATCGCGGGACCGAGAATGCCCATGTCAATCAGGCGCTCAAAGCGCTGCGGCGTGACAAAGTCGGTGTATCGATAGGACGTGCGATACCGCAGAATCTCGGCCCAGTTCACCAGGACCAGTTGCACGTGGTGTTCCGAGAAACGGGCGGCGATCTGCTCGCGATCCGCCAATGGTCGTTCCGCATGCGATCCCTCCCAACCGGGCTGACCACACCACTCCTCAAAAATCGATACGTCGAACACAGTGTTATAAATCGGATCGAAGCCCGCGTCGAAGACCTGAGCTTCGCCCACGCAGAGCACCCTGGGGCGTTCCCCGGCTTGGAATTGAGCCGACAACAGTTGATTGGCGGCCATCACGATGGGAGCCGTCTGCTGGCCGGTGCGCTCGCGAGCGGCCTCCAGATCCACGCGATAGGCGTTGTAGCCGGACAAGGCCGATGTCGAAAAACCAAAGTTGAAGAGGATGAGCGGCAGCAGGAGCCAGCCCAGCGCGCGCTGGAAGCCCCCCGCCATGAGCACGGCACTGCTGGACCCCAGCACGCTGGCCACCGGCAACAGCGGCAGCCAGAAGCGATCAATGCGGTGCGTCACGGCCCACCACGAGGCGAACAGCCATCCCAGATACAACCCCAGCCACAGCGCGCTGCGTCGCTGACGACGATCGCACAACAGCCAGGCCAGCGGAGCCAATCCAAACACCAGCGGGCTCTGCCAGTCGCTGCGCATCGTCACGTCGACCAGCTTGACGGGGAGATCGGTCAACTGGTGATGATCGGGACTGTGGGCCCGTCGCCATTTCGCGTTCAATTAGTCGGACCAGTCCACTCCCCCAAACACAGAATACGCCAGCGGATAAACAGGGTTCCCGGTTTCCATCGCATTCTTGGCCAGCCAAGGCCCAAATGTGATGAGTGCCCCCAGCACCAGACCAGCCACTGTGATCGCCACCATCCGTCCGCGCGCCGCAGGTCCTCGCGTATCGGGCAGGGCGGCATGCACCAACAGGGCCCCACCCAGCGGAAGCGCGACGGAAATCAATCCCGGGTACTTGGTGGCCATGGCGCTCCCGCACAACAGGCCCAGCACACAGGACCAGCCTCCGACGTGTGCTCCCGCACACTGCGCGCGCTGCAGATGCCAGGCGGCCAACAGCGCTGTGGCCGTAAACGCGCACAGCGCTCCCTCCGTATAGGCAATGATCGAGATGCGATAGATCCACGGAGTGGTCAGATAGATCACCAACCCCAGCCAGCCTGCGGTGTGGCCAAACATCCGTCGCGACAGCCCCATCACGGCCAGTCCGCCTACTGGGGCAAAGCCCATCAGCACCCCTTTGCCCACCAGGGCCCCCCAATACCAGTCCGCATACACGACCATGCCCAGCAGCGAGAGCATTTCGGTCAGGAACGGGAAGCTGGTGTAGACATTGTGCGGCAGCAGGGTGATGCGACCGTTCAGAAAGAACTCTTTGGGCCCCTGCAGGTGGTATTCCTTCACATCGAAATCCACTTCGGGCAGCAGCGCTCCGCACAGCATAATGGCCAGAAACGGCAGCACTGCGAGGGCGGCCAGCACTGGCGGGCGCAGGACGAAGTGCCGCACATCGCTCAGCGTAAACTCCTGCTGTCGTCCAAAGATGGTTTGCCAGCGCAACCACACCTGGCACACGGCCGGCCACAGCGTGCTCCATCCCACCCAGGCGGCACCTCCCGCGATGGCGACTCGCCACGGCCAGCAGGCGGACGCCGTCCAACCGGCCAAACCACTCCCCAGCATGGCCAGCGACAACAGGGACAGGCCGACGGCCAGCGCCA
>JBGSIP010001008.1:0-3649 GCA_041742495.1 Planctomycetaceae bacterium | reverse complement strand
CCGCCGCGCGAGCGCCTCGCCGCGTGGGTGACACATCCTGAAAACGATCGCTTTCCACGCGCCACCGCCAATCGTGTGTGGGGCCTGCTGTTCGGCCGGGCCGCGAATGCCGGACGCGGCGACCACTTCGAGGTCGATGATCTCCCCGATCCCCCCAGCAGTGGCGAACCCGATCTGCTGGCTCGGCTTGGCAACGACTTTCGTACGCATGGGTATGATTTCAAGCGGCTCATTCGCACGATTGTCGCCACGCAAGCCTTTCGACTCGATTCGGCCGGCGCTTACCACACCGAGCAACAGCGTTTGCAGGCCGTCAACGCCCTGGCCGCATTTCCCCTCTCTCGCCTGCGGCCCGAACAGGTGATCGGTTCGATGTTGCAAGCGTCATCGATCAAGACGATCGATCAGAATTCGCATTTGCTCACGCGGGTCGTTCGCTTTCTCCGCGAGACCGATTTCGTCGATGAATACGGGGATTTGGGGGCGGACGAACTTGCGGCGCGCGGCAGCACCATTCCCCAGGCGCTACTCACCATGAACGGCAAACTCATGTCCGAGCTGACCGAAGCGGGCCTGCCAACCGCGCCGGGGCGTATCGCCATGCTCGCCAAGAGCGATGCCGATTGTGTGACCGCTTGTTTTCTGACCACTCTGTCTCGCCCACCGTCGGCCGGTGAACTGGAATTCTTCGAGTCACAACTGGCCAGTCACAGCGGGAAGCGAGAACACGTGGTGGAGGACATCGTCTGGAGCCTCATGAACACACCCGAGTTTGCTATGAATCACTAGGAATCGTGACTGGCAATCATGCCCCGTGGCAGTCATCTCCCATGACAATCGCCACTCGCAATCTCCCGGCGTCGGCGATTTCACCGGTGGGCCAGGCGCCACCAGTCACGTTTCAGGAAGTTCTCCTCATGTCCGACACATCTGCCTTCAATACTCGGCTTTCACGCCGTGGCTTTCATCAAGTTGTCGCCGGTGCCGGATTGTCATACTGGCTCCCCTCGCTGTCGGCTCGCGCCGCGAATTGCCGCGGACCCGAGCGGGCGCGCACGTTGATCACGATTTGGCTCGAAGGGGGGCCCAGTCAACTGGAAACCTGGGATCCTCACCCCGGCACGGCGATAGGCGGCACCACACAGGCCATAGGCACCACACTTCCGGGCGTCTCGATTGCCGCGCACTATCCCCAGGTGGCAGAACAACTGCAGCATCTGAGCGTGCTTCGTTCGCTGGTGTCGAAAGAGGGGGACCACGAGCGCGCGGCCTATTTCATGAAGACCGGGTATCGCCTCGATCCGACGGTTGTCCATCCTTCGGTGGGGGCCATCATCACCAGCCGGCTTGCCGATCCGCAGTTTGCCATTCCCTCGCATGTCGCGTTGGGAGGCGGCGGACGTTTCCCCCGCGGCGGCTATCTGGGCGAACGGTTTGACGCGTTTCGCGTGCCAGATCCCGGCGGCGCATTGCACAACATGAAGTCCCGTGTTTCGCCGACTCGTCAGGAGCGCCGGCTCGATGGGCTGTCCGTCGCCACCCAAACGTTCTTGAATCGCTACCCCTCTGCCGGACCGGGGAACGATCAGCAAGAAACGTTTCAACGCGCGTTGACCGCCATGAGTGCAGAACAACTGCACGCCTTCGAGATTGACAAGGAACCTGCTGAGGTCCGCGCTGCGTATGGTAATTCGCGCTTCGGGCGCGGCTGTCTCGTCGCGCGACGGCTGGTCGAAATTGGCGTGCGTGCGATTGAAGTGTCGCTCAGTGGTTTTGACGGCCACGTCGATAACTTCGAATTGCACGCCACGCGGGCCCGCGATCTCGATCCGGCACTGGCAACTCTTGTTCGCGAACTGATCGAGCGCGATCTGTTTCAATCCACCATTCTGTTGTGCGTCGGTGAATTTGGCCGGACACCCAGCATCAATCCGCTAGAAGGTCGCGATCACTGGCCGAACGGATTCTCTGCTCTCGTCGGGGGCGGCGGATTGGTCAGCGGAGTCGTGATTGGTGCCACCGATCCCTCCGGCAAGGCCAAGGTTCCCACCGACCCTGTTCCCGCTGAGGATCTTTGGGCGACGATCCTCGCACAATTGGGAATCGCCGCCGACGAAGAAGTCATCACCCCCATCGGACGGCCACTGGCCATCTGCGAAGGGACCCCCATCGAGCGTCTGCTGCGACATTGACCCGCGAGCCCCTCCGAGGGGGTTTGTGCCTGCGGCCGCAGCGGTTGGGGCCATGGGCGAGTATCTGGCGCGCAACGGGACGGGGGACGCGCTTCGTGGGTCAGCCCGAAGGTGTCTGTGTCGGCACACTTCAGCCGTCGGTCGACCGCCTATTCAACTGCGAGCACAGGTCAGAAGCGAACAATGGCCCGGAACAACCCGGTGTCGTCGGGATCAAAGTCCCCTACGCCCGAGTTGTATTCAATCTCGCGACCAAACACGTAGCCAGCTTGCAGTTCCCACGACAGGCCACTGTCAAAGCGAGTTTCGTAACCCAACAACGCGCGGAAGTCGTTGTAAGTCACGACGTCGTCCGGCCGACCGGGTCGCGCAATCGCCCACGAGCCACCACCAAATTCGCCTCCCAGATGCAGCCAGCCCTGGTATCCATCGCGATCGATCACACATTGCGAATACCGCGGCCGCGGAAACACCAGTTCGAGTCGACTGTAAGGATGTGGCGCATACACCAGGCCGACCGCAGGGATCCACGAGACATTCTCGCGATCGAGATAGACGGCTCCAAATGCAAACTGCCATGCCGGACTGTACTGCCAGAACGCGAGCAACCGCGCGGGAATCCGGAAGCTGTCGTCCGAGGCATCAAAGTCGCTGGCAATTCCCGGAGTCACTCCCAGTTGCACGAAGAGATTCTGCCGCAGCGGAAAGCTGATCGCCGTGTCCAGAGAAATGTTATACAGGCTCCCCGGAACATCCGTCTGTTCCGGTCCTTGCCACGAGTGCCATTGGAAGCGCGGTGTAAATGACAACCAGCGCCATCGACCGGGTGAGAATTTCGTCCGCACATCCGCCGTGAAAATGCCGACGTCGTCACCATCTCCGGGCAGCACCGTGAACTCAAAGTCCGTGGCGGAGAAACGCACCCACGGCGCAGCGTCGTCAACCCCTGCTGGCGTTGCGCGATCTTCCGTCACCGCATCGTCCATCCACGGCTCACCGGCCGAAGAGTCGGCGTAGTAACCAGCGTCCCACTCCGCATCCGAGGGAACTTCCCCGATCGACGGATTGCCGACCGATGGATCGCCGACCCACGGCTCACGGGAAAACGAAGACCCGCCATCCGCATAGCCCGCGTCGATCGATGGACCGAATTGACTGGCGGACGAATCGAAGTGTGAGGCTCCGTCAAAAAATTGCTCCGGGGCCGCCATGCTGGGAGGCGGAGGAACCGAACTCCCACCGGGTTCGGCGGAAAAGTGAGGATCTGCCAGCGGACCATCCTGATACTGCGTGCCGACCAGCCGAATGGAATTTGGCGTCGGTCCCAGCCACGAGGGGGGCACCACCTCGGGGGGAAAACGGCCCGAGTCCAGCGGATTTGTCGACGAAAGCGCCGGGACGCGATCGCGGTCCTCGGGCGTCGGGACCGGCACCAGTGCGTCAATCTCCGCGCGATT
>JBGSIP010001007.1:0-2671 GCA_041742495.1 Planctomycetaceae bacterium | reverse complement strand
CCGCGACAAGCTCCAGGTCCTCCTGCAAACTGGCTGCCTGCCGGAAATCCAAAGCCGACCACCGGGCGGCTTCATCGTCCCCCAAGTCACCCAGCACAGCGCCGGCAGCCAGCTCTTCCATCTGACTCCAGGACAACGAATGAGCGTCGCTCATAGCTGATCTCCGCCCGCACCTGTCGGGGACTTCACACCATTCATGCAGTCACGCAATTGCAACAGGCTCCGCCGGGCATAGGTCTTCACAGTCCCCACCGGAATCTGCAATTGCTCAGCGATTGCGGAGTAGGACAGTCCCTGATAGATCGACATCTTGATCACGCCGCGGGGAGTCTCCTTCAGCCGCTGCAGACACGCGGCCGCTCGAGCCGCATCGTCGGCCAACTCCACCGGATCCGGTCCATTGTCGGCGACCGCCACGACGGTCTCGGTTCCCAGACTGGTCGTCTCCAGCGAGCGCCCCCGCCGCCGATGACGATCGACCAGCTTCCTCCTGGCAATCATCCCGATAAAGGTCGATTCCGCTGCAATCCGCGCATCAAAGCGACACGCCTGTTTCCAGATTTCAATGAACACATCCTGCGCCGCGTCTTCGGCATCACTCGCCGATGGCGAGAGTCGACGACACAGCGACCACACCAGCCCGCCATAGCGAGCCAGACACTCATCGACAGCGCGGTCGTCGCCGGCAGCGATTCGAGGCAGAACTGGATCCGTCACAATCTGTGTTCTTTCAACGGTCGACACATCTTCAACAGCCGGTACATCCCAGCGGGTCACTTCAGGCCGCTCAGCAAACCGCACCATCTCTATTGTCGATAGCAGCGTCACAAACGCGAGTCTCCCCGTCTGCGGATACCAAAAAAACTTCGTCAAGACAGAGCGAACTGTCTCGACGAAGCTTGGAACCCTCAATCATCACCACCAAACACGGGCCGGCGGACCCTCACCGGCGGCCCAGACATTTCAGATCGAAGCCTTTTTGCTCAGCGGACAGTGGGTCGACTGGCTAGCAGGAATCGTCAACGCCCGGTGCGGCACGTGCTCATTGGCCGAGCTGGCCGCGGGGGGCATCAGAACCGCGTCAATCACGTGAATCACACCGTTAGAAGCATCGATATCGGTCTTCAGCAGTCGCGCCGTATTCACCATCGCAGCACCACCCTGCACGCTGATCGAGACCGGGCTGCCCTGGAGCGTGGCGGCCTTACCCGCGCCCACGGCGTCGGTCGAATACACGCGACCGGAAACCACGTGGTACTTCAAAATCGCCACCAGCTTCGCCTTGTTCTCTGGCTTCAACAGCGATTCCACCGTGCCAGCCGGAAGCTTGGCGAACGCTTCATCGGTCGGGGCAAACACCGTCTGCGGACCTTCACCCGTCAGTGCCGGAACCAGACCCGCGGCTTTCGCAGCGGCGATCAGCGTTCCGAAACTCCCCGCCTTCGTCGCCACGGTGGCCAAGTCATCGCTCACCGGCATGATCACGGCATCGATCACGTGAATCACCCCATTGCTGCAGCGAATATCCGTGGTCACGACTTTGGCGCCGTCAATCATGACACCATTGGCACCTGCCTGCACATCAACCCGCTGACCGTTCAGGGTCGTCGCGCCGGTCAATTTCACCACGTCTGATGCCATCACCGCACCCGACACAACATGGTACGTGAGAATCGAGGTGAGCTTGGCCTTGTTCTCGGGCTTCACCAGCATTTCCACTGTACCGGCCGGCAGTGCCGCGAAAGCTTCGTCCGTCGGAGCAAACACGGTGAATGGACCGGCCCCCTTGAGGGCACCCACCAGGTCCGCGGCCTGCAAGGCGGCCGCCAACGTCTTGAATTTGCCAGCCTTCACCGCCGTGTCCACGATATCCGCCTGCTGTGCCTGTGCCGTCAGACTTCCCGCCATCATCACGGCCGCAGCCGCCAGGCTTGTCCAGATCGTTCGCATTCTCGCTTCTCCCTCGTGTAGCTCGAAAGCCCCACCACCCGGTGTGGGCACGCGAACAACTTCGTTGGCCAATCGCCGGTGGATTCACGGCACTCGCGCTTTTGGGCAAAGAAAAACGAGTCTCGCGAAATCTCATTTTCGGGACTGGTCGCCCGCATGTAGGAGACTAGAAACATAGGGATTCATGCGCCCTTTCGAATGTGGCAGTGTGGACATCGGGGGAGACGCAATCACGCTTGTGAGTACGCCGCAATCAGTTCGGCGTTGAGACGCACAAATTCCTCGCTCCAGCGATAGCTCTCCAAGAGCCCGTTGGTGGCACGCCCAGCCTGCACATAGGCCGCGAATAGCGCTTCAATCGTGGCCAGTCCTGCCTGCGGGTCCGGTTCCAGTTTGGAGTGTCGCGGATACGCAGTTTGCCACGGCCCCAGGCTACGCACTGGCAGCGTGCGATAATCGGGCTCCATTTTTGCAGCCAGCCGCCACGTTCCGTCCAGAATGAGCAGTCCCCGCTGGGCATCCGCGTGCGTTAGCAGCGTTTCGCCAATCCCCAGCCGGACGTATTGCTCCCAATCCGTCTCCCGCTGTTGTGGAAACTTCCAGAACTCAAACTCAGGTCGGCCCCGCAGCGGTTCGATCGAGCACTTGCTCCGACGCTCTTTGGGATGCACGACAAAGATGGTGCGCGGAGTAGCGGTCACCGATATCGCACCCGGGTCGG